>NZ_JZWY01000783.1:0-11463 GCF_000966955.1 Streptomyces sp. NRRL S-495 | reverse complement strand
CCTCGGGCAGCCACTCGGTGGCCAGCGGTCCGGCCAGCTCGGCGAGGCCGTCCGGGAGCCGGTCGGCGCCGAGGACGATGCCGAGGTCGAGCGGCCGGGGGCGGTGGAGGGCGTCGTACAGCTGCTCGGCGAGGTCCAGGCTCTGCGCCAGGTCCGTGCGGCCGTCGACCGGGACCGGCACCCCGACGGTGCCCGGGGCGAGTCCTGCGGCGGCATTCGGGGCGGCGCTCGGGTCGGCGTCCGAGGCGGCCAGGAACTCCTTGACGGCCGAGGGGAATTGGGCGAGCTTGACGGGCCGGAACAGCGGGCCTTCGGGCTTCATCGTCGGTGACCTCGTGGGCGGGAGGGGAGTGGTGGGTGGCACCGGAGCGGCGGGTGGCACCGCCCGGCGGGTGGTGCCGGGGTCTGCGCCGGCCCTGGAACGGGGGCGGGTGAGGGTGCGGGTACGGGGACGGGGCGTCCGGTCATGCGGCGCACTCCGCGGCGGTCGCGGTCGCGGTGCCCCGGTCGAGCAGCGGGCGGACGGCGAAGGCCAGGACGGCGGCGCCCAGCGCGACGGCGAAGGCGACGGCGAACACCCCGCGTGCGCCGAGCGGTTCCACCAGCAGCCCGCCGGCCTGCTGGCCCACCGCGTCGCCGAGCACGGTGGCCAGCGAGGCCCAGGTGAAGGCCTCCGCCAGCGAGCCGTTCGGTGCGACCGAGCCGACCAGGGTCATCTCGACGGCCGACACCAGCGCGATCGGCGCGCCGCCGACGGCCAGGGCGAGGGCGAGCAGTGGCTGCGAGCCGGCCGCCAGGGTCAGGCCCGTCCCCAGCGCGTAGGCCAGCACCAGTCGCGGGAAGCGCACCGCCGCCGGGACGTCGGACTGCGAGCGCCCGAGCCAGATCGCGCCCAGCGCGCTGCCGACGCCCCAGCAGGCGTAGACGAGGCCGGTGCCGCCGGGGGAGCCGTGCGCCGCCACGAAGGCGGGGATGCCGAGGGTGAGCAGCCCGATCGGCACGGCGCTGGCCGCCATGACGGCGGTGAGCGCCAGCATCGCCGGGTTGCGCAGCGGCCCGAGCAGGTCGCGCCGCTCGGTGCCGGGGTCGGGGTCCGTCCCCGGCGGGAGCCGGACCAGGGCCAGCCCCAGCGCACCGGCGCCGCCGAGCGCGGCCACGGCGGTGACGGCCAGTGCGGCCGATCCGGTCAGCATCAGGGCGGCCAGCATCAGCGGTGCCCCGATCACCAGGACCTCGGTGAGGATCGCCTCCCAGAGGTAGGCGGTGTCCCGCTCGCTGTCGGCCAGCGGCAGCCGCGCCCAGAGCGAGCGCATACAGGCGTTGGCCGGCGGCAGGGCGATCCCGGCGGCGGTGGCGGCGGCCAGCTGTCCCCAGGAGCCGGGCCGGGTGCTCCAGGCCAGCGCGGCGAGCGCTGCCGGGTAGCACAGACCGGTGGCGAGCAGCACGGGCCGCCGCCCGGCGCGGTCCAGCCGCCGGGCGACCAGTGGCCCGCCGACCGCCATCCCGGCGGTGTAGAGCGCGCTGGTCAGGCCCGCCTGGGCGAAGCTGCCGCCCTGCTCACGGACCACCAGCACGGTGGCCAGCGACATCAGGTAGACCGGCAGCCGGCAGACCAGGCTCCACCCCGCCACCGCGGGCACGTGCGGGCGGCGCAGCAGCGTGCCGAAGCGGTGGGCCAGGGTGTCCCGGTCCGGGCTGGAGGTGCTCACCTGGTTCAACGGGCTCCTTCCCGGGCGGGGGTCTGGTCGATGACGGGGGCCGGATCGATCACGGGGGTCTGGTCGATGACGAGGACCGGGTCGACCACGGGGGCCAGGTCGATCACGAAGGCGCCGAGCACGTCGCGCATCCGCCGCTCCACCTCCTCGATCGAGGCCCCGACCACGTGGACGTACCCCGAGGCGTTGTGCGAGGCGCGCCGGGCGGAGACGGTGTCGCCGACCCCGACCTTGAGAACGGCGTCGACCACCCCGGGGACACGCAGCAGCTCCTCCGCCGGGGTGATCCGGCGGACCGTCCCGGAGCCCGGCAGCGGCAGCAAGAGGTCGCCCGCACACCGTCTCTGACGATAGCTCAGCTCCGGTGCGAGCCCCCGGTAGACGTCCAGGGTGGCCCCGAAGACGTCGAAGCCGTACGCGTGCCCGTGGTTGGCCGGGATCTCGCAGCCGGCCAGCCGCAGCCCGATCTCGCCGGCGTACAGCTCGCCGTCGACGAGGAAGAACTCCATGTGCGCGTAGCCGTGGTCGATGTCCATGCCGGTGACGACGGTCTGCAGCAGCGCCCGCAGGTCCACCGGCGGTGCCTCGTCGGTGCCCACGCTGATGTTGGCGTTCATCGCCCCGTCGACGATGTCCAGCGGACGGCAGGGCATCGCGCTCGGCCAGGCGTCCAGGACCTCGCCCCGGTGGATGACCGCGCAGACCTCCCACTCGGTACCGCCGAGGAACTGCTCCACCATCCAGTCCCGGGCGGTGAGGTCGAGGCCGGACAGCGCCTCGGGGCCGTCCAGCCGGTGGGTGTCCACGCAGGCGAAGGAGTCCACCGGCTTGAGCACCAGCGGCCAGCCGTGCTCGGCGGCGAAGGCCGTGATCCCGGCGGCCTCCCGGACCCGGGCGAACGCGGCGGTGCGCAGGCCGAGTTCGCGGAAGCGGCGCTTCATCGCGGCCTTGTCGCGCACCCAGGCCACCTGCTGCTCGGTCAGGTGCGGCAGCCCGGCGAGGGCGGCGAAGCGCTGGGCGAGCGCCTGCCGCGGCTCGGACGGGTTGCAGAACCGCTCGGGCGCGACGGGGAGTTCGGCGGCCGCCCAGGCGCGGTAGCGCTCCGCCTCCCGCTCCAGCGGCTCACCGGCCCGCACCCAGAAGGCGGGCAGATGGGCGGTGCGGCGCAGATGGTCCTCGGAGAGGTCGGCGCGCAGCTCCTCGAAGCGCAGCAGCACGAGGTGCTCGGGGAGCGTGCGGGCCGCGTACCGGGTGAAGGTGGACGGCCGGTCGTCCACCATGAGCAGCACCGGGCCGCTGCCGCTCACACCGTCTCCAGGACGCGCCGGATCGTCTTGACCGCGGCCGCTTGCTCGGCCTCCGGCAGTTCGGGGGAGAGCGGCAGGCACAGGGTGCGGTCCAGCAGGTCGCGGGTGCGGGCGAAGCCGTCCCGGCTGAGCTGGAGCGGCCCCTCGGGGGCGTGGTTCCAGGGGAAGCCGTCGGCGTAGAGCGAGCGGCGGCCGGTGAGCACCGGGTGCTCGGGCAGCAGGTACTTGCCGAGCGTCCAGTGCGCGATGCCCTCGGCGGTGAGGGCCGCCACGGCGGCGTCCCGCAGCTCCCGGGACTCGCAGCGCAGGCGCATGCTCACCTTGACGTCGCCGCGGGCCCGCGGCAGCGGCCGGATGTCGGTGCGGCCGGGCAGCTCGGCCAGGGCGAGCGCGTACATCCGCTCCAGCCCGGCCAGCACTTCGTCCAGGTGCCGGAACTGCTGGCACTGGACGGCCGCGACCTCCTCGCTGGTGACGAAGTTCTCGCCGTAGTGGGCGTCCTGGTCCCAGGTCGGGTAGTGGCCGGGCACCCGCGCCGAACCGTGGTCGTGGTAGCAGCGCATGGTGGCCCCGGCCCGCTCGTCGCCCGTGACCACCAGGCCGCCCTCCCCGGAGGTCAGCACCTTGTTGTGGTGGAAGCTGAACACCCCGGCGTAGCCCGCCGTGCCGACCTCCCGGCCGTCCGGGAACCGCCCGCCGAGGGTCTGCGCGCAGTCCTCGATCAGGTAGGGCACGCCCTCCGGCAGGGTGGCCACCGAGCCCTCCATGTGGGCCACGATCACCCGCTGGGCGTCCGGTGGCAGCAGGGTCCGGTCCAGGGCGAGCGACTCGTCGGCGTCGACCAGCACCGGGACCAGCCCGCAGGACAGTACCGCTCCGGCCACGGCGACGAAGGTGACGGCCGGGATGTACACCGGGTCGCCGATCGAGGGGCGGGTGGAGATCAGCGCCAGCCGCAGCGCCTCCGTGCAGTTGTGCACGGCCAGCGTGTGGGCGACGCCGAGCCGCTCGCCCACCCGGCGCTCCAGCCGGGAGGCCATGCTCTCCTGCTCGGTCTGGTAGCGGAACAGCACCTGGTGGTCGATCACCTCCTTGAGCTCCGCCATGTCGGACCAGTCGAGGTAGTTGGCGCCGTAGGGGAGGAAGCGCTGGCCTTGCCGCTGGTGGAGGGTCATCGGGCGTCCGTCTCCGTGATCGGGTGCGTCGTCGCGTCGACGAGCAGCTGCTGGCCGCGGAAGTTGTGCAGCAGCAGGCCGCCGTCGGGCGTCTCGGTGAAGGAGGGGCGGGAGACCGGGATCTTGCCGATCTTCGTGGTGAGCACGTACTGCGGGACGCCGAACCCGGTGATGTGGCCCTGGAGGCCCTCCATGATTTCCCAGCCCTTCTCGACGGAGGTCATGAAGTGCGCGACACCGGTGACGTTGTCGCAGTGGTACAGGTAGTACGGGCGGACCCGGATGCGCAGCAGTTCGGTCATCAGCCGGCGCATGGTCGGGACGTCGTCGTTGATCCCGCGCAGCAGCACGGTCTGGTTGCCGACCGGGATGCCGTGGCGCAGCAGCCGGTCCACGGCGGCGGCCGACTCCGGGGTGATCTCCTTGGGGTGGTTGAAGTGGGTGTTCAGCCACACCGGGTGGTAGCGGGAGAGCATCGTGCAGAGCTCCTCGGTGATCCGCTGCGGCAGCAGCACCGGGAAGCGCGAGCCGATCCGGATGATCTCCACGCTGGGGATGGCGCGCAGCCCGGCGACGATCTCCTCCAGCCGGCCGTCCTGGTAGGAGAGCGGGTCGCCGCCGGTGAGCAGCACGTCCCGGATCTCCGGGTGCTCGGCGATGTAGCGGAGGTCCTCGTCGTAGGCGCCGCCCTCGTCGTCCCGGAAGTAGCTGCCCTGGAGGTCGGTGGTGTGGAACTTGCGGGTGCAGTGCCGGCAGTAGACCGGGCAGGCCTCGGTGACGAGCAGGATCACCCGGTCCGGGTACTTGTGCACCACCCGGTTGGTGCGCCGGTAGAGGGTGTCCCCGACCGGGTCGACCTCGGCGCCGGGGAACTCCAGCAGCTCCTCGGCGGCGGGCACGGCCTGCTGGCGGACCGGGCAGCTCGGGTCGTCCGGGTCCATCAGCGAGGCGTAGTACGGGGTGATGCTCCAGCGGTAGCGGCCGGCCACCCCGGCGATGGCCCGCTCCTCGTCCTCGGTGAGGTTGATCCACTCCCGGGCCTTCTCGAGGGTGTTGACGCGCTTGCGCATGTGCCAGCGCCAGTCGTCCCACTCGGCCCGGTCCGGGGCGGGCCTGGCCGGGGGCGGTCCGGTGGTGTCTTCGCGGTCGGTGGGGGCGGCGTGGGACATGGCGTGGCTCCTCGCGAGGGGGGACGTCGGCCGACGGCGGTGGGCGCGGCGACTGCGGCGACTGCGGCGGGGTGCCGACTACGGCGGTGCGAGCAGGAGTTGGCGGACGGTGCGGGCGACGCCCTGCGCGCCGCGCAGATCGTCGAGCCCGGGGCCGACGGCGCCCCACTGCTCCTCGGCCGACGGCGGCTGCCAGAGCGCGGGATCGGTGGGGTCGGCGGCGCGGGGCACCGGGACGAGCCGGGTGACCCGCTCGGCGAGCTCCCGCTGGGCGGTGCCGAGCGGAGGGAGGAAGGCGAGCGGTGCGCGCCGGGCCTGGGCCAGCGCGACGGCTCCCCACGTCGGCGAGGCGAGCAGGAGTTCGGCGCGGGCGTGCAGTTCGTCGGCGTCGGCCTCGGCCGCCGCGTCGACCGTCACCCCGGGCAGGCCGGCGATGGCCTCACGGACCGGGTCGAGCCCGGTGTCCCCGACCACGGCGCAGGAACCGGTACGGCGGACGGCCTCCCTGACGAGCGCGGGCAGCGGCCCGGTGGCGAAGGCCTCGGCCTCGGGCGGCGGGACGGCCCAGAACGAGAGCAGCAGCAGGGTGCCGCGCCGTTCCCGCCGACGGCTCAGCCGGGCCGGCGCCAGCAGTCCGGTGGGCCGCTCGCCGGCCGGGCGCTCCAGCCAGCCGGGCCACTGGGCGCGGGTGAGCATCCGGTCGGCGGGGAGCGGGGCGAGGGCGGCGCCGGGGGCCGAGCGCAGGTGCAGTACCGGCACCCCGAGCCGGGCGAGGCGCGCGGTCGTCGCCTCCTCGTCGCAGACCAGCGCGGCGCCGGGCAGGGTCTGGCCCGGCAGCGTGTGCCCGTTGTCGGTCGACCGGGGCAGGTCACCGAGATGGGCGGCCACCCGGCGCAGCGCCAGCACGGAGTCCAACTGCTGCTCGCGGCAGGCGAGCAGCACCGTCGGGCCGGTGGTCGGCGCCGCCGGAGCGGTGGTCAGTACCGCCACGGTGCCACCTCCCCGAGCCGGGCCACGTCGTCGCTGTAGCCGGCCGCCGTGGTCGAGCAGCCGCTGCACATCCGGGGCCCGTGCGTGCGGAAGTGGTCGGCGTGCTCCCGGAAGGCCGGGGTGTCCAGCAGCAGCACGCCGTTCTCGCGGATCGGCGCGCCCCCGGGGCCGTCGGCGTCCTCCCGGTGCGGGATGCAGCTGCAGGCGTGCATCCGGCCGCGCCGGCCGTCGATGTAGATCACGTCGTCCGTGACGTGGCAGAGCGGCAGCGAGGCCCGGGGCGGGGTGGACTCCTCGAAGTAGTGCCACTGCTCCTCCGGGGTGTCGCCGTAGAAGCGCTTGCCCATCGGGACGAGTTCGCTCTGCGGACCGGCCGTGTAGAGCGGGTCGCAGACCGCCCGCACATGGTCCGGGTCGGGGTAGCGGATCGAGCGGTCCAGCTTGAGCGCGGACAGCTCCCACTGCCGCACCCCGGCCTCCGTCAGCACCCGCCGGAGCTCCGGCATCTCGGTGTAGTTGTGCGGCCCGACGACGGTGTTGACGCGCGGCAGCACCCCCAGCTCGTCGGCCATCCGCAGGCCCCGCAGTCCGGCGTCGAACATGCCGGGGGAGCGGCGGTAGGTGTCGTGGGTGGCCGCCGAGGCGCCGTCGAGACTCACGATCACCTGGGCCAGCCCGGCCGCCGCGAGGTCCTTCACGAGCTTCGGCAGCATCGAGCCGTTGGTGATCAGCGACATCCGCATGCCCGCCTCGGCGCCGGCGCGCACCAGCTCCACGACGTCCGGGTGCATCAGCGGCTCACCACCGGTGAAGCGGACGTACCCGACCCCGGCGGCCCTGGCCTGGGGCAGCAGCTCGGCGAAGTCGGAGCGGGAGAAGCGGAAGGTGTCGCGGGAGAGCGCGAAGTCGCACATGAAGCAGTCGGCGTTGCAGGCTTCGAGGATGCGGATGAACAGGTAGCGAGCGCGCGTCGGCGTGGTGGCGGACACCCGGACCCTTTCGTCGGCGTGGTGTTCGGAGCGGTCGGACGGATCAGCGGGCGGGGCCGACGGCCCCCAGGACTTCGACCAGGGCGTCGGCGACCTGGGCGGCACCCCCGGTGCCGACCTCCGCCGTCAGCGCGCCCCAGTCGGTGCCGGGCTCCCGCTCCACCCGGCGCAGCGCCTCGGCGACCAGGCCCCGCACCGCGGCGGAGGTGGCGCGCCGGTGCTGCTGGGCGGCCCGGGCGATGCCGCCGTAGATGAGGTCGAGCGCGCGCCCCTCGCCGCCGGCCCGCAGGGCCAGCGCCTCCTCCTCGGCGAACACCTCCTTCGGCCAGACCACGCGTGTCCCGCCGCCCACGGCCCGCTCGTGGAAACGGCCGTTGAAGATCTGGCTGAGGTTCTGCGGCGGCAGGCAGACCGTCGGCACGGCCCGCCGGCCGGCCTCCAGCAGCGTGGTCAGACCGGGGGAGGCGAGCAGCACGTCGCACTCGGCGAGGCGGTGGAGGAAGTCCTCGTGGGCGAGCGCGCCGACCGTGGTGGCCGCCGGCACCGGACAGGAGTCCACCAACTGCCCGGCCAGCCAGGCCGGGAGGTTCCCGGCGACGTGCACCTCCTCGACCCCGGACGCGGCCAGTGCCTCCAGCGCGGCGGGCAGCACCAGCTGCGGATAGCTCGCCCAGTCGTCGAGCTGGGGCGCGCGCAGCCCGCCCAGGCTGACCAGCGCCCGGCGCGGACGCGGCCCGGGAACGGCGCGCCGGCCGGCCCCGCCCCCGGCGATCACCGCGTCCACCCAGCGCAGCCGCCGTACGTCGGCCAGCACCCCGGTGCACTCCGGCGGCAGGTCGACGCACCGCTGCGCGCAGTAGACCTCGGCGTCCAGGGGGAGTTCGGCGCGGTCCCCCTCCGTCCAGAGGAACGGCAGGCTGTCCACGAAGACCACCGGGACCCCGCAGTCGCCGAGGGCCCGCGCGAGCCCGCCGTCCAGCACCACCAGCGCCGCCGCGACCCGCTGCTCCCGGACGATCCGCGCCAGTTCCCGCTCCGGTTCCGCGTCCGGCAGGTCGAACCAGCGCTCCACGGGCGAGCCCGCCAGCACCGGCCGACCCAGCCCCGAGGCCAGCCCGACGATCCTGGTCCGCTCGCCGCCGCGGGCCTGCAGGGCGGCCAGTACCGCGCTCAGCTTCCCGGAGCTGCCCCAGCCGAAATCCACCCCGGCCACGGCAACCGTCCGGCTCTCTCCACTCACCCGCATCCGCCCCGCCTCCTCCCGCGCCGGACCGTCCCGGTCGACCACCGCGCCCTGTGGCGCATGCTTCGTAGTCTTAGCACCCTGACAGGACAGGACGGTTGGCCTACTGACGGATTTGCCCGCTACTCCACCCCGGCAGGTGAACTTCGTCATCGTTGTGTTGACGTACGGCCATTGGGCCCCCGGCCCCTCCCGTGGCCGCCCGGCGTGCGGGCGAGCCGCCCCCGGGTCGGCGCACCCGTGTCCGCGGGCGGTCTCGCGCGCTTCGCGCGAGTGCTCCGTCGCGCCCCCGAGCGCCCCCGGCGGGCGGCTTGTCGCCCTCGGGGCGCGCGAGTTCAGTGAAGGAGCGTGCGGTGTCGATTCCGCGCCGTCCGGCTGAACGGCCCGCGCGCCCGACTCCCGTGTGTGCCGCCTGCCGAGGGGAATCACGATGCGACCGGTCCCGCCGTTCACGGTCCTGCCGTCCGCGGCCCCGCCGTTCACGGTCCGCCGTCCGCGCGCTCCCCGGCCGGGGCGGCCATCCGGGTCGACCGCTCGGCCATGACGGTCGGCCGCCCCGGCCCTCCCGGGGTGGCGAGCACCGGGCAAAGCTTCAACGGCGGGGACATGACACCTTGATGATCGCGACCTGTGAAACGTCACATAGCACCAGGAGACGCCCTCCGCCGCCTGCTAGCTTCCCGGCTGCCGGAGCCACCGGCGACCCGGCCGACCACAAGTCGGCACCACCACCGCACCGTTGACACGAAGGGACCCTCCACGTGACCGTGCGCAAGCTGACGCTGTCAGCCGCCGCGACAACGACCGTGCTCCTCCTCTGCGGCAGCATCCTGGGCGCGACCTCGGCCACCGCGGCCGGACCGGCGCCCACCACGACCACCACGGCCACCGCGCCCGCCACCAACGCCTCCGCCCGCGCCGACGCCCCCGATGCGCCCGGTGCCCCCGGCGTGCCCGACGTTCCCACGACGCTGGCCCCGCCGGCCACCGGCACCACCTCCGAGGCCACCGTGGTGACGCCGGCGCAGGGCAGCGCGCCCGCGACCACCACCGCGGCCCCGGCGCTCGCGCTCTCCTCCTACGACCCGAACCTCCTACGACCCGAAGGCCGGCACCGCCGTGCTCGCCCCGGCCGGGGCGGAGTCCGCCAAGGGGGCGGCCAAGACCGAAGCGGCCGAGACCGAAGCGGCCGAGACCGAAGCGGCCGACCCGGAATCCGCCCAGCCCGAGTCCGCCGCGGCCGCCGTCCGGCCGGGCCAGCTGATCGACAGTCCGCCCACCCCGGCCGCCCCGCACGGCGCACTGGTCGCCGTCACCGGCGTCCAGCCGGCCGCCGACGGGACGGTGGCCGTCACCACCCGCCCGGCGACCCTCCCCGAACTGCTCGGCGCGACCAGCGCCGACCTGCACAGCGCGATAAGCCCCGCCGCCTTCGAGGTCAAGCCGTGGATCAGCGGCCTCCAGGTCACCACCGACCTCGGCCCGACCTCCGGCAGCGGCTCGGTCTCCGGCGGCCTCGGGCTGAGCGCCGACGCCACCGTCCCGCTGCCGGGCGGCTCCTCGGCCAGGCTCTCCGGCTCGGTCGAACTCCACCCGGCCGTCGACTTCTCCTACCGGGGCGGCCTCGGCCTGATCGACCCGCAGCAGGCCCGGATCGGCTTCACCCTGGGCGCCCACGCCGACTGGCACGTCAGCGCCGCCCTCACCGGCAGCACCGGCCCGGTCCGGATCGCCCTGGCCTCGTACAGCGCCAGCCCGGTGGTCATGGTCGGCGTCCTGCCCGTGGTGATCAACCTGGCCTTCACCCTCTACGCCGACATCAGCGCCGACGGCACCGTCACCCTCGACGCGGAGCAGGCGTACGACGGCACCTGGGGCGTCCACTCCGACTACGTCAAGGGCCCGGGCTGGACCACCACCACCGACCCCGGCACCTCCACCGTCTCCCCGCTGCGCCTCGACCTCCGGGGCTCCGCCACGGCGAAGGCCGGGCTGCTCGCCGAGGCCTCCGTCGCCCTCTACGACACGGTCGGCGTGAAGGCGTCGATCGAGCCGTACCTGCGGGTGGCGGTGAACGGTTCGGTGCTCCTGGACGCCACCCACCCCGAGCCGGAGGTCAACGGGACGATCGCCCTCTACGGCGGACTCGACATCAACGGGGCGCTGATGGCCCGTCTCGTCATCCTCGGCACGCCGATCCTCGAACAGGACCTGCCGTTCCTCGCCTTCCACCGCGAGTGGCCGATCACCTCCTGGAGCGCCGGGCAGTCCCCGGTGCCGCTGGTGAACTGGACCACGCTCAGCGCCAGCCTGATCGACGACAACCAGTCCGCCTACCTGCGGACCCGGCCCGACTGGGACCCGTCGGCCCTCAAGGCCTCCTGCCCCGACGGCAGCCGGCTGCTGGGCCTCGCCCACGGCAGTGACAACGGCCTGTGCAGCGACGTCACCCGCGCGAACCTCTGGGGCGCGAACCACGGCTACCTCGTCGACCACGGCGGGACGTACGTGAACACCGACTGGGCGCCGGGCTACGCCAAGGCGCAGTGCCCCGCCGGCTCCTTCGTCTCCGGCTACAGCCGCAACGGCCGGACGCTCGGCGTGCTCTGCGCCGAGTCCGCCACCCCGCTCGGCACGGCGAGCCGCACCCTGTGGTTCGACAACGGCGACAACCGCCCGGCGGTGGCCGGAGGCGGCGACTTCGCGTACGGCTTCGGCAAGGGCCAGTGCGCGGACGACGAGTTCATCGCCGGTGTGGCGTACAGCCAGCCCTGGTGGCAGCTCTGGGCGGCGCGGCCGTACGCGCTGCTCTGCCAGAAGCTCGCCTGACTCCGCAACCGCCCGGCGGCGGTCGGTCCGCCGACCGCCGCCG
>NZ_JZWY01000782.1:0-10272 GCF_000966955.1 Streptomyces sp. NRRL S-495 | reverse complement strand
TCCGGCGGAAGTATCCTCGTCGCGCCCGCCGCCGCCCGCCCGGCACGGGCAGGTCGACCGTGCTCAACTCAGGTGTGCTGGGCATCCTGAAGGCCCTCGGCCGCGGTACGGCGATCGTCCCCGACACCTGCGTGACCGCCGGACCGCGCAACGACCTCAACGGGCTGGCATGCCTCCGTGCGGGCTGTTGACCACCAACGGCAGCGACCCTTCAGCAAGGTAGAAGTGCCCGGGGAAGTAGTCGATGTGGAGGTGACCGCCATCCTCGGCGGAAGCTATGCCGCGCAGGTTTTCCGCGAGCACCGTCCTGCCGGCGGAGTCACCGCTGATCACAAGGACCTGCCGCTCGGAATCCAGACGGACAAGGACACCGGGGCCGGCGGTCTTCTTGACCTCGATCCCCGTCAGGGCGTCGCTGCCCGCTGAGGGCGTGGAGCTGAGCAGCCCCTCGCCCTCGGCCACCGCGGCCGCCAAACGGTTCAGTTCCTCTGCCGACGCCGTGAGATCCACTTCGCCGTGCACGGGGTCGCAGATGAGTCTCACGCGGTCGGCACTCCTTCAGGATCGGACTCCCATGATGCCAGCCGGCTGCCGGACACCATCGGGCGCTTCGGATCTACTCGTCCAGGGGCCAATCAACCGCTCTTCCAGTCCGAGCGGGCGAGGCGGTCGCGCCTCGCGTGTCCCGTCCAAGCGCGTCGGCTGCGGGTCTCAACGGCCCATATTGATCAACTTCGGTGCGCCGACGAGAGCGCGGCCGAACCCCGCCAGCGCCGGGTGCCCCGGGCGCGAGCGCCCGGCGGGAGGTCGGGGGCGCGCTCGTACCCGAAAGCCGTCCGAGAAGGATGAGGTGCTCGGGCCTGCTGTCGCCGACCGAGCAGACGCGGCTGGTGCTGTAGAAGTCCTGTGCCGACGACTCTCCGGTCCCGTCGTCGTCGACGTCGGGGTGGACACGCCGGACCACCCAGGCCGGTGAGGATACGATGGGACAAGGTCGTGCGGGCCAGGGATTGCGTCACAACAGACCCAACCCGCACGGCCTTCCTCACGTCACGGCCGCTCCCGTGCCCGGCCGACACGTGGGCTGCTCCTGCCAGCCCGCTGTCGTGGCAGCGCGCTCCTGCCACTGCCTGACTCCCGGGCCGTTCGACTCCCAGCGGTGGCAGAACAGCTCCAGCTCTGCGCACCTGGCCAGCATGGCCGCCTGGCGAACCGGCGACGCGGGCACCGGCCCGCCGTAGGCGTGGAAGAAGCGGTCGAGCGCCTGGCGGTGCTCGGCGTGGTGCATCCGTACGATCCACTCGCACCAGGCCAGGTCCTCGACCGCATCGCCCAGGTGGGCGAACTCCCAGTCGACCACGGCAGTGACCTGGAACGTCACCGGGTCCAGGAGCATGTTGTTGGGCCCGAAGTCCCCGTGGACGAGCACCTGCCCGGCATCCGGGGCACCCGCCCCGAGAACGCTCGGCGCGGTCTCATGGATGCGGCGCAGCAGCGTCCCACATGCCTCCAGGACCTGCGCCGCGCGACCAGCGTCGATCAGGTCCTGGCCCGGAGTACCGGTGACGAACCCGAGGGTGAGGATCCCGTTGTCCAGGCCATGTACCGGGGGCACGGGCAACCTCCCCTGCAACCGGGTCAGCAGCGTGTGCTCCCGCGCACGGCGGAGCCCCGCATCGGGGCCTTCGTAGGTCTTCTCCACCACCGATCCGTCGCCGACGGTGTGGTTGGTATAGCCGTGCTTCAACGGACGCATCCACAGATCATCGATCACGGCACCACGCTGCATCTACACCAACCCTGACTCCATTCGCGCACCACGTCGTAAGGAAAAGAGCGGCCGCTCGCACGTTGACGGCATCAACAAGTACAACGACTCCCTGAACAAGCAGGGCAAGAGGTAGTGAGCACGCTCGGCGCTTGACCGCTCTGCCCCGGTACGGCCCCTCGGGCGCCGCGCCAGGGCAGAGCGGCGGCGGGAACTGTCGGTGGGGTAGGGCTGGGCTGGGCAGAGACTGTTCGGCCGATCACGTGGGTGCTGCCTGACCTGGTCATCCGGCCGCGACCTGAAGCGTTCCGTCGCCGGGACGGGCCGGCCGGACGGTGGGCCTCGCGCTGCCGATCAGGCCAGGGGTGCCCTTGCGGGTCAGGGCCGCTGCCCGAAGTCGACCGTGAACTCCAGGCAGAAGGCGTCCTCCTCGCGCCCGGTAAAGGCATCGAGCCGAATCTTGAACTTGGCCGCCGGGATCTCCCTCGGCAGCGTCTTGGAGAACTCGACATCGAACCGTCCCGTCGCCGACGGCACCGACGCACCCCACTCGGCGAAGAACTCCTTCAGGGTCTGCCGCTTCTGGTGGACCTTGATCAGCCCGAGCTTCACCGTGATCTCGACGTACGCCTCGTCGTCGAGCAGCTTCTGGAGGTCCCCTCCGACCCTGATGGTCAGGCCCTGGCCCGGCCTCGGGGGATCGGGGGTCACGCTGATGGAGCGGATCAGGAGGGTGCCCTCCGGAGTCCCGCAGTCTTCGTAGCTCCAACCGGCCATGCTGCACTCCCAACGGTGAGGCCACCGCAAACCGGTGGCGGGGTCTGGTGATCACCATCGTCGGTCGGTGCCCTGAGGCAGCGGCGAAACGTCGAGCACTTCACCCGTATGCGCGGTGACACGGCCGCAGCGACGGTGAAGGCGGCGTCCGCCGGGACAGCGGTGGTGCACACGCGTCGGCGGTTGCTCTTGTGGAGGGTGTGGCGCCCTGGCGTGCATTCGCGCCGCCGGGCCCGCGCCACCGGCCCGGCGCGGAGTCCGTTCCTCGTACTGGTCAACCCCGTACGAGGTGCCATCACCCGCAGGGTGAGTGTTTCCCACCCCCGCGTCCTCCCCGTGCCGTTGCGGCCCTTGGGTGCGACGACCGGCGGATACATTGCGGCCACTGTGGGTGACGCTAGGAGGTCTCCGTCGTGAGTGTGACGAGTCGGTACCTGGGTGCCTGGGAGGGGTTCTGGCGGGATGCGCCGGACGAGCCCGGGGCGGTGATCTGGGACGCGGAGGCGGCCCTGGTGGCGGAGCGCCACCTCGCGCTGTTCCGGCCGGGGCTGGTCGACCCGGAGCTGCCGGTGGTCGACCTCGGCTGCGGCAGCGGGACGCAGACGCGCTTCCTGGCCGGACGGTTCGGCCGGGTGCTCGGGGTCGACCTGTCGGAGGCCGCCGTGGAGCTGGCCCGGCGGAACGACCCGGCCGGCCTGGCCGAGTACGCCCGGCTGGACGCGACCGACGCCGGAGCCGTCCGCGCGCTCCACGACCGCCTCGGCGACGTCAACCTCTATCTGCGCGGGGTGATCCACCAGAGCGATCCGGCCGACCGGGGGCCGGTCGCCGAGGCCGTCGCGGTGCTGGCCGGGCGGCGCGGCCGGGCGTTCGTGGTCGAGCTGGCCGAAGCGGCCAAGCGGGTCCTGGCGGACCTGGCCGCGGAGCTGTTCGGCGCGGCCGGGCTCGCGGTCCTGGACTCCGGTGAGCTGCCGCTGGCCACTACGGAGTTCACGGCGGACGGTGACCGGATCGAGCTGCCGGCGCGCTGGCTGCTGGTGGGCGCGGACGAGGGGGCCGCCGACCGCGCCTGAGGTGTGCCGCGCCTGGCGTCATCTGGCGCCGAAGTGGCGCCAGTGTCGCCGGGGCTGCTCGGAGGGCAGTGCCACGTAGTCCGATCCGGTCCCGGAGCCCGTCTGGCGCCATGGTGCCACCGGCCCGAGGCTGCCATAGGCGCCCGGACGGAGGGTCGGTGTCGCCGGACCTGAGCCACTCGGGCACATAAAAGGCTTGCGTCTGGCGTCATCATGGTGCCATCATGGCGTCATGAAGCTCATCGCGTACGCCGAGACCCCGCGCCGCGAGGTCGGGCCGGTCCACCGGTAGCACTGTCCACCGGTAGCACCGCCCACCGGTGGCACCAGCTGCCGGACCGACCCACCAGACCGCCATCCGAGACCCCGAGGACGGGATCACCATGCCTTCGTTCGACACTCCCGACCCGATCGCCGTCACCGCGCACGTCGAGGCCGGTTCCATCCATTTCATCGCCGTCGACCGGCCGGACACCGTCGTCGAGGTGCGGCCGCGCGATCCGAAGAAGGACCTGGACGTGCGGTCCGCCGAGCAGACCGAGGTCGGCTACGCCGCCGGGGTCCTCACCGTGCGAACGCCCAAGCCGCGCTACCTGGTCGGCCGTGTGGGCACCGTGGACGTCACGGTCGAGCTGCCCGCGGACTCGCGGATCGAGGTGAGCGGCGCCTGGGCCCAGGTACTGGGTGAGGGGCGGCTGGGCGAGACCGAGGTGAAGACCTCCTCCGGGGACGTCCGTTTCGACACCACCGGCCCGCTGCGGCTGGCCGCCGCGCACGGCTCGATCACCGTGGACCGGATCGAGGGCGAGGCGGAGATCACCACCAGCTCCGGCAGTCTGCGGATCGGCCGGATCGACGGCGCCGCGGTCCTGAAGAACACGCACGGCACTACGACCGTCGACCTCGCCAACGGCGATCTGCGGGTGAGCGGCGCCAACGGCGACATCGAGGTCCGGCGGGCCGGTGGCTCGGTCGCCGCCACCACCGCCCACGGCACCCTGCGCATCGGCGAGGTGGCCCGGGGCAGCGTCCAGTTGGAGACCTCCTACGGTGCCATCGAGGTCGGCATCCGGGAGGGCACGGCGGCCTGGCTGGACCTCGGTTCGGCCTCCGGCCAGGTGCGCAACATGCTCGACGCCTCCGATGCCCCGGGGAAGTCCGAGGACACCGTCGAGGTCCGCGCCCGCACCCGGTACGGCAACATCGACGTCCTCCGCGCCAAGCCCTGATCCCGCGGCTCCGCTCCCCGCCCGGCCTCCGAACGCCCCGAGCCGTCACCAGCCCCCAGCCCCAGCCCCAGCCAGTAGCCAGTAGTCCCCAGCCCGTCGTCACCGAGTCCCCGAACAGGAGGACCACATGCCTTCGATTGTCATGCCCGCGTCCAGGCGGCCCGACTCCCCTCCGCCGCCCGCCGCCGTCACCGCGGTCGGCCTGCGCAAGTCCTACGGCGACCGGACCGTCCTCGACGGCATCGACCTGCGGATCCCGGCCGGCTCGGTGTTCGCGCTGCTGGGGCCCAACGGCGCCGGCAAGACCACCACGGTGAAGATCCTCTCCACCCTCGTCACGGCCGACGGCGGGCACGCCCAGGTCGCCGGCCACGACCTCGCCGAATCGCCGGACGGGGTCCGCGCCGCGATCGGCGTCACCGGGCAGTTCTCCGCGGTGGACGGGCTGATCACCGGGGAGGAGAACATGCTGCTCATGGCGGACCTGCACCACCTGTCCCGCCGGGAGGGCCGCCGGGTCGCCGCCGGGCTCCTGGCCCGGTTCGACCTGGCCGACGTCGCCAAGAAGCCCGCCTCCGGCTACTCGGGCGGCATGAAGCGCCGCCTCGACATCGCCATGACCCTGGTCGGGAACCCGCGGATCATCTTCCTCGACGAGCCGACCACCGGCCTCGACCCGCGCAGCCGCCACACCATGTGGGGGATCGTCCGTGAACTCGTCGCCGAGGGCGCCACCGTCTTCCTCACCACCCAGTACCTGGACGAGGCCGACGAACTGGCCGACCGCATCGCGGTGATCGACGGCGGCCGGATCGTCGCCGAGGGAACGGCCGAGGAGCTGAAGCGGCTGGTCCCCGGCGGACACATCCGGCTGCGGTTCACCGACCCGGCCGCGCACCGTGCGGCCGCCGCCGCGCTGGCGGACGCCGAGCGGGACGACGCGGACCTGACCCTGCGGATCCCCGGCGACGGCAGCCAGCGCCGACTGCGCGCGATCCTCGACCGGCTGGACGCCGCCGGCGTCGAGGCCGACGAGCTGACCGTCCGCACCCCCGACCTCGACGACGTGTTCTTCGCCCTGACCGGTGGTCCCACTCCGCCGCACCAGACCCAGGAGGTCGTCCGATGAGTTCCCTCTCCCTCGCCGTCCGCGACTCGTCGACCATGCTGCGGCGCAACCTGCTGCACGCCCGGCGCTACCCGTCGCTGACCCTGAACCTGCTGCTCACGCCGGTCGTCCTGCTGCTGCTCTTCGTCTACGTCTTCGGCGACGTGATGAGCGCGGGGATCGGCGGTGCCGGCGCCGACCGCTCCGCGTACATCGCCTACCTGGTCCCGGGCATCCTGCTGATGACCATCGGCGGCACCACGGTCGGCACGGCGGTCTCGGTCTCCAACGACATGACCGAGGGCATCATGGCCCGCTTCCGGACGATGGCGATCCACCGCGGGTCGATACTGACCGGGCACGTCGTCGGCAGCGTGCTGCAGGCGGTGCTCAGCGTCGTGCTGGTCGGCGCCGTCGGCGTGGCCATCGGCTTCCGCTCCACGGACGCCACGGTGCTGGAGTGGCTCGCCGCGTTCGGGCTGCTCACCCTGTTCGCCCTGGCGCTCACCTGGATCGCGGTCGGGATGGGCATGGTCAGCCCGAACGCCGAGGCGGCCAGCAACAACGCGCTGCCGCTGATCTTCCTGCCACTGGTCTCCAGTGCCTTCGTCCCGCTGGACGCCATGCCGGGCTGGTTCCGGCCGATCGCCGAGTACCAGCCCTTCACCCCCGCCATCGAGACCCTCCGCGGACTGCTGCTCGGCACCGGCATCGGCCACAACGGCTGGCTCGCCGTCGCCTGGTGCCTGGGCCTGACGCTGCTCGGCCACCGCTGGTCGAAGCGGCTCTTCGACCGGGACCCCCGGTGAGCCCGCGGACGGGACCTCCGGCGGCTGTTCGGCCGGGGCCTCCGGTGAGCCCGCGGGCGTCGGCACGGCCCCGAGCGTGACCGCCCCGGGGAACCCGACCAAGATCGGGTGAACCGCGGAAGGGTCTCGAATCGTCCTATTCGGTATGAACGATGTGTTGATCCACCCCGGACGGGGCCGTTCCCGGGCCGCCGTGCCCGCCGCGGCCCCGTCCTTCCGCCGCTCCATACGCGGGGCCGTCGCCCGGTGGGCCGGGTGACGGCCCGGCTGCCCGCGGGGCGGGCGAGGTACGGGGCGATCGCCCTGGTGGTCCTCGCCGCCGTGGCGGCGGGCACCTGGTGGTGGCGGCCCTGGGCGGAAGCCGCGCCGAAGGCCCTGGCCTTCACCACGGCGCCCGGCGGCACCGAGCGGGTCGGCACCGGGGAGCGCCTCTACCGGTACAAGGTACGGGCGGAGAACGGGCTGAAGGTCACGCCCGCGCAGTTCGCCGCCGAGGTGGACGCCGTGCTCGGGGACACCCGGCGCGGCTGGGCCGCCGGAGGTGAGCGGGCCTTCCAGCGGGTGGACGCCGATCCGGTGGACTTCACCGTGTACCTGGCGACCCCGCAGTCCACCGACCGGATCTGCGGACAGTACGGCCTGGACACCGGCGGCTGGGTGAACTGCGCCGCGGGCAAGCAGGTGGTCATCAACCTCAAGCGCTGGCAGGAGCTGTCCGAGTTCTACACCGGCAAGCCCGAGCTCTACCACGCGCTCGCCGTCAACCACGAGGTCGGACACATCATCGGCCAGGGCCATGTCGACTGCCCGGGCCAGGGCGCGCCGGCGCCGGTGATGATGCAGCAGATCAAGGGGCTGCACGGTTGTGTGCCGAACGGCACGCCGTACGCCGAGGACGGCACCCTGATCACCGGCCCGCCGGTGGTCGCCTCCACCGCGACGCCGGTGCCCTGACGGCGGGGACGATCGCGCCACCAACGGCCGGTCAGCCCAGGGCGGCGGCCTTGCGCAGCAGCACCGACCGCTCGCGGGTGTTGCGGCACATCCGGGCGGCGAGCTCCAGCTCCGACCGGGCCTCGGCGGTGCGGCCGAGGCGGGTGAGCAGTTCGCCGCGCACGCCCGGCAGCAGGTGGGAGCCTGACAGCCGGCCGGACGCGCCCAGCCCGTCGACGATCCGCAGGGCCTCCTCCGGTCCGGCGGCCATGGCGACGGCGACCGCGCGGTTGAGGTCGACCACGGGGGAGGGCGCGACCCGGCCGAGCGCCTCGTAGAGCAGCACGATGCGGGGCCAGTCCGTCTCCGCGACCGACGGCGCTCCGGCGTGGCAGGCGGCGATCGCCGCCTGGAGGCCGTACGGGCCCAGGCCGTGGCCGGTGGCGGCCGCCCGGTCGAGCGCGGCCAGTCCGCGCCGGACGGCGGAGCGGTCCCACCGGCGGCGGTCCTGGTCCTCCAGGAGGACCGGTTCGCCGTCGGGCCCGGTGCGCGCGGGGAAGCGGGCGGCGGTGAGCTCGAACAGGGCGAGCAGGCCGGACACCTCCGGTTCCCCGGGCAGCAGCGCGGCCAGGGTCCGGGCCAGCCGGATCGCCTCGTAGGCGAGGTCGGTGCGCAGCAGCCGGTCCCCGCTGGTCGCCGTCGAGCCCTCGGTGAAGAGCACGTAGAGCACGCTCAGCACCCCGCCGAGGCGCTCGCGCCGCTCCTCCGGCGGGGGCATCTCGAAGGGGACGCCGGCGGCGGCGACGGTCTTCTTGGCCCGGGTGATCCGGGCCTGGAGGGTGGGCACCGGCACCAGGAGGGCGCGGGCGATCTCCTCGCTGGACAGTCCGGCGACCACCCGCAGGGTCAGCGCCGCGCGGGCCTCGGGCGACAGCACGGGGTGGCAGGCGACGAACATCAGCGCGAGCACGTCGTCCTCGATCAGGTCCGGGTCCCACGGCAGCTCGTCCGGCTCGGCGGGGGCGGGCTCGGCGCCGGAACTCGCCCCGCCCTCGGGCAGCCGGCCGGCGAGGGCCGCGTAGCGCTCGTCGAGGGCGGAGCGGCGGCGGAACCGGTCGATGGCGCGACGCCGGCCGGTGGCGAGCAGCCAGCCGACCGGGCTGGCCGGCTCGCCGTCGCGCGCCCAGGCGACGAGCGCCTCGGCCACCGCCTCCTGGGCGACGTCCTCGGCGAGGTCGAAATCGCCGGTGAAGCGGGTGAGGGCGCCGACGATCCGCGCCGACTCGATCCGCCAGACGGCCTCGACGGCCCGCCGGGCGGCCTCGGCGGCGCCCGGCGGGCCGTCGAGGTGCCCGGCGGACCCGCCGGCGCCGTCGGTCGGTCCGGTGCTCAGAGCTGGCCGGTCCGCTCGCGCCATTCCCGCTCCTGGATGATCCACTTGTTGTCCTGCGGGAACTCGTCGATGCCCGGCACCCGCCGGATCTCGATCTTCATCCCCGGGAGGGACGGCAGCCGCTTCGCCCAGGCGACCGCCTCGTCCTGCGAAGCCACGTCGAGGATGTAGAAGCCGCCGAACAGTTCCTTGGTCTCACCGTAGGGCCCGTCGGTGACAATCGGTGCCTCCCCGGTGAAGTCGACCACCACGCCCGTCGACGCGTCGTCGAGCCCCTCGGCGGCGATCAGTACCCCGGCCCGGATCAGCTCGTCGTTGTAGCGACCCATGATGTCGAGGATCTCCTCGAAGGGCGTGTCCATCATCTTCTCGCGCGTCTCGTCGCTGCCACGCATGATCAACATGTACTTCGCCATGGCTGTTCTCCTTGGTACGGGTTTGGTGCGGGGTCGGCACGGGAGTCGCTGTCCGACCCTCTCTACCCCAGGTCGAACGGGACGGCGCGGGATCGACACGACGGGGGCGCCCGGAGCGAAATTCTCTCCGGACGCCCCCTGACACGCCTCCTGAAGTCCGCGTGCGGCGCGATGTCCCCGCTACACGCCCGCCCGGTCCACCGGCGGCACCCGCCGGACGGCCGCGGCCGCGCCCCCGGAGCCGTCGGCGTCCAGGGCCCGGAGGATGTCCTCCACGCTCTGCTTGGCGTCGCCGAACAGCATCGCGCTGTTCTCACGGAAGAACAGCGGGTTCTGCACCCCGGCGTAGCCGGACGCCATCGACCGCTTGAACACGACCACCTGCTCCGCCTCCCACACCCGCAGCACCGGCATGCCCGCGATCGGACTGGCCGGATCGTCCATGGCCGCCGGGTTGACGGTGTCGTTGGCGCCGATGACGAGGACGACGGTGGTCGCGGCGAGGTCGTCGTTGATCTCGTCCATCTCCAGCACGATGTCGTACGGCACCTTCGCCTCCGCCAGCAGCACGTTCATGTGCCCGGGCAGTCGCCCGGCGACCGGGTGGACGCCGAAGCGGACCTCGACACCGCGCTCGCGCAGCCGCCGGGTGAGTTCCGCGACCGGGTGCTGCGCCTGCGCCACCGCCATGCCGTAGCCGGGTGTGATGACGACCGACTTGGCCTGCGCGAGCTGCCGCGCGACCTCCTCGGCCGGGACCTCCCGG
>NZ_JZWY01000781.1:0-850 GCF_000966955.1 Streptomyces sp. NRRL S-495 | reverse complement strand
GGACCTCCCGGTGCTCGCCCTGCTCCTCGGCCCCGCTCGCGGCGGCCTCGATGCCGAAACCGCCCGCGATCACCGAGAGGAAGGAACGGTTCATCGCCCGGCACATGATGTAGGACAGATAGGCACCGGAGGAGCCGACCAGCGCGCCGGTGACGATCAGCAGGTTGTTGTCGAGCAGGAAGCCGGCCGCCGCCGCGGCCCAGCCGGAGTAGCTGTTGAGCATGGAGACGACGACGGGCATGTCGCCGCCGCCGATCGAGGCGACCAGGTGCCAGCCCAGCGCGAGCGCCAGGACGGTGACCGCGATCACCGCCCCCAGGCCCGGGCTGACCGTGAACCAGACCGTCAGCCCCACGAACGCCGCCAGCGCGCCGATGTTGAGCGCGTTCTTGCCGGGCAGCACCAGCGGCCGCGAGGCGATCCGGGCGGACAGCTTGAGGAAGGCCACGATCGACCCGGTGAAGGTGACCGCCCCGATGAAGATGCCGATGAACACCTCGGCGTGGTGGATGCCCAGCAGGTCCCCGGCGACGGCGGTCTGCGCCGCTCCGTGCGCCTCCACCTCCAGGTAGCTGTTCCAGCCGACCAGCACCGCGGCGAGGCCGACGAAGCTGTGCAGTACGGCGATGAGTTCCGGCATCTGCGTCATCTCGACCTGCCGGGCCCGCCACAGTCCGGCCGCTCCGCCCAGCGCCATCGCCAGGACGATCAGGGCGACCGCCCCGGCGCTGATGCTCCTGGACGCCACCACCACGGTGGCGGCGAGGGCGAGCGCCATCCCGGCGATGCCGTAGACGACCCCGGCGCGGGAGGTGCGGTGCTGGGACAGCCCGGCCAGGCTGAGGATGAT
>NZ_JZWY01000780.1:0-2856 GCF_000966955.1 Streptomyces sp. NRRL S-495 | reverse complement strand
CCTTTCCGGGGACGAGGAGAACATGCTCAGCATGCGGCGGGTGACGGCGAAGCCGCCGAAGATGTTCACACTCGTCAGCAGGATCGCCACGAAGGAGAGCACGGTGACCGTCGCGCTCCCGTGCCCGATCTGGAGCAGGGCGCCGATCACCACGATCCCGGAGATCGCGTTGGTGACCGACATCAGCGGGGTGTGCAGGGCGTGGTGGACCTTGCCGATCACGTAGTAACCGATGACCACGGCGAGTGCGAACACCGTGAAGTTCTGGGCCAGTTGGGTCGGGGCGAAAGCGATCAGCAGGAACAGCGCGAGCATCCCGGCGCCGATCAGGCCGAACCGGGCCGCCGGGGTGAGTCGGGGTCGCGCCGGTTCCACGGCCGCGGGCGCGGCGGGCGTCGCGGCGGGTGCGGGCGCGGCCGACACGGCGACCGGCGGTGGCGGCCAGGTGACCTCGCCCGCCCGGACCACGGTCACCGCCCGCTGGACCACGTCCTCGAAGTCCAGCACCGGCTGCCCGTCCTTGCCCGGGGTCAGCAGCTTCAACAGGTTGACCAGGTTGGTGCCGAACAACTGCGAGGCCTGGGCGGGCAGCCTGGCCGCGAGGTCGGTGTAGCCGATCAGCGTGACGCCGTTGTCGGTGACCACCGTCCGGCCCGCGACCGTGCCCTCGACGTTGCCGCCCTGGGCGGCGGCCATGTCGACGACGACGCTGCCCGGCCTCATCGCCGCCACGTCCGCCGCGGTGAGCAGCCGGGGGGCCGGCCGGCCGGGGATCAGCGCCGTGGTGATGACGATGTCCACGTCCTGGGCCTGCTCGTGGTAGAGCGCGGCCGCGGCCCGGTCGTAGTCGGCCGAAGTGGCCTTCGCGTAGCCGTCGGTGCTCACCTCCTGCGCGGCCTGCACCGGCAGGTACTCCCCGCCGAGGGACTTCACCTGGTCGGCGACCTCAGGCCGGGGGTCGGTCGCCCGGACGATCGCGCCCAGGCTGGAGGCGGCGCCGATCGCGGCGAGCCCGGCCACACCGGCGCCGGCCACCAGGACCTTCGCCGGCGGGACCTTGCCCGCCGCCGTCACCTGGCCGGTGAAGAAGCGGCCGAACACGTGCGCCGCCTCGATCACCGCCCGGTACCCGGCGATGTTGGCCATCGAGCTGAGCACGTCCATCGACTGCGCGCGGGAGATCCGCGGCACCGCGTCCAGCGCGAGCGCGGTGACCGGGCGCGCCGACAGCGTCTCCAGCAGATCGGGCCGCTGCGCCGGGGCGAGCAGGCCGATCAGGGTCGCGCCGTCGCGCAGCCGGGCGACCTCGGCGGTCGACGGCGCGTTGACCTTCAGTACGACGTCGGCCGCCCAGGCGTCCCCGACGCCCGCTCCGGCGGCGGTGTAGGCCTCGTCGGTGAACCCGGAGGCGGTACCGGCCCCGGACTCGACCACGACCTCGTAGCCGAGGGCGAGGATCCCCCGCACCGTGGACGGTGTCGCGGCGACCCGGGTCTCCCCGGCGGTCGACTCGGCGACCACACCGATGCGCCGCGGGGGGTGGTGCGTGGCGTCCTGTGCAGACATCACTCGTGCCTCTCTCCTGGGAGGAGCCAATGACGGCGGGATCCGCGTCCGGGGGAGCGTCGCTCCCCTTGGAGGCAGGAACCTACCCGCCCGGACCCGCCGGGGCACCGGGGCGAGGCCGTGACGTGCTTCACCGATTCACCGGGCGGCGGGTCCGCTGCGGCGCCCGGGACACCAGGGAGTGGCGGGTCGGGCTCAGAGGGCTCAGAACCCCTGGGCGCGGGCTCCGTCGCGCAGCAGGGCGAAGGCGGCGGCGGTCTCGGCGACGGCCTGCGGGCCCGCCTCGGCGATGTCCTGCCCGTCGGCCAGCCTGGCCCAGGCGGTGCGGGCGAGCACCTGGCGGACGGCCACGTACTGGGCGGCGAACAGCCGGGCCGTGATGCCGCCCGCCGGGTCCAGCGCCTCGGCGAGCGCGTCCGCGTCGGCGTCGACGTAGTCCAGGAGCTGGGCGGACAGTTCCGGGGTCTCGTAGACCAGCCGGAGGAAGGCCAGCACCTCGGGATCGTCGGTCAGTCCGGTCTGGGGCTCGTGGGCGGCCAGCCCGGCGAGGTGGTGGCGCTCCAGGGCGTCCAGCGGGGTGAGTCCGGCGGCGCGGTCGCGCACCACCCGGCCGGCCTCGCCGAGGTGGTCGGCGAAGCGGTGCAGGACCAGCTCCTCCTTGGTGGCGAAGTACCGGAACAGGGTGGGCTTGGAGACCTCGGCGGCGGCGGCGATCTCGGCCACCGAGACCTGTGCGAAGCCCCGGTCGAGGAAGAGGGCGATGGCGACATCGGCGATGGTCTGCCGGGTGCGCTGCTTCTTGAGGGTCCGCAGACCCGGTTCTGGTTCGCTCGGACTCATGCCAAGGATCATAACCCGGATAAATTCGTTACTGGGTTGCGTTCGTTACTGAGTTGCTGTTTCATGGAGCCATCGACGAGTCATCGACCACCGGAAGGTACGGACACACACATGACGAACGTGGTGATCGTGGGAGCGGGGCCGACCGGACTGACGCTGGCCTGCGGGCTGGCCCGGCAGGGCGTGGCGGTACGGGTCCTGGAGCGGGCCACCGCCCACGCCGAAGGCTCCCGCGGCAAGACGCTCAACCCCCGCAGCCTGGAGATCCTGGCGGACCTGGGCATCGCCGAGGAGCTGGCCGCGGTGGGCCGCACCCACCTGCCGTTCCGCAAGTACTTCGAGGGTGCCTTCGTCAACGAGACCGAGCCGTTCGCCGGCGCCCGGCCCAGCGCCACCACCCCCTACGCGGCCAGCCGCTGGCTGCAGCAGCCGCAACTGGAGGCGCTGCTG
>NZ_JZWY01000798.1:0-5253 GCF_000966955.1 Streptomyces sp. NRRL S-495 | reverse complement strand
CGCTCGCGGTCACGGCGGGCGGGGAACCGGTGACGATCGCCGGGGCCAGGCAGCGCACCGTCCTGGCCCTGCTCCTGCTGGAACCGGGCCGCATCGTCGCCACCGACACGCTGGTGGACGTGATTTGGGACGGCGCTCCGCCGGCCAGTGCACGGACCCAGGTGGCGATCGTCGTGGCCGGGCTGCGCAAATCGCTCGGCCGTACGGGCACCGAGGGCGGGGAGGGCGGGGACCAGGCGGTCATCGTCACCGCCCACCCCGGCTACCGGCTGCGCACCGAGGGGCACAGCGTGGACAGTGCCGTTTTCACCGCGCTCGTCGCCGAGGCGGAGGCCGCGGTCCGCGCGGGCCGGCCGACGGAGGCGGAGCACGCCTACACCGAGGCGCTGGCGCTGTGGCGCGGCCGGGCCCTCGCCGGGGTGCGCGGCCGGCCGGTGGAGGCCGAGGCCGCGCGCTGGGACGAGGTGCGGCTGAGCGTGCAGGAGGCGGCGACCGACGTCCGGCTCGCGCTCGGCCGGCACCGGGAGCTGCTGCCCGAGCTGGCCGCCCGGGTCAGGGAGCACCCGCTGCGGGAACGGGCCCGCCAGCAGCTGATCCTCGCGCAGTACCGTTCCGGCCGCCGGGCCGAGGCGATGGCGGGCTTCCGGGAGGCCCGGCGCCGGTTCATCGACGAGCTGGGCGTCCAGCCGGGGCCCGGCCTGCGGGAGCTGAACGAGGCGATGCTGCGGGACGATCCGGCGCTGCTGCCCGGGCCGGTGCCGTTGTCCTTGCCCGCACCCGCCGGCACTGCGCCCGCCAGCACTGCGCCCGCCAGCACTGCGCCCGTCAGCACCGCGCCCGCCCGGACCCCGGCCGCCCGGCCGTCGGACCACCGGGGCCTGCCGCACGGTGTCCCGGTGCCGTCCGAACTCCCGCCGGAGGTCGCGGGGTTCGCCGGCCGGACGGAGGAACTCGCCGCGCTGGACTCCCTGGTGGCCCCGCACGCGGACGGCGCCGGGCCCGTCCCGGCCGTCGGCCTCGTCACCGGGGTGGCCGGGGTGGGCAAGACCGGCCTCGCCGTCCGCTGGGCCCACCGGGTCCGGGACCGCTTCCCGGACGGCACGCTCTTCGCCGACCTGCGCGGCTACTCCGACGAGCACGCGCTGACCACCGCCGACGACGTCCTGGGGCGGTTCCTCCGCGCGCTCGGCGTGGAGAGCGACGCCGTCCCGAGCGGGTCGGAGGACCGCGTCGCGCTCTACCGCAGCCTGCTGGCCGGCCGCCGGGTGCTGATCGTCCTCGACAACGTCCGGACGTTCGCGCAGCTTCGGCCGCTGCTGCCCGGCAGCGCCGGGTGCACCGTCCTGGCCACCAGCCGGGACCAGCTGGAGGAGCTGGTGACCTGGCCGCAGGCGGCCCGGGTCCGGCTCGGTCTGCTGCCGCGGCCGGAGTCCGTCGAACTCCTCGAACGCATCGTCGGACGCACCCGCCTCCAGGACGCGCCCGAGGACGTCGCCCGCCTGGCCGAGCTCTGCGACCGGCTGCCGCTCGCGCTGCGGATCGCCGGCGCGCGGCTGGCGTCGAAGCCGCACTGGACGGTCCGCCACCTGGTCACCCGGCTGGCCGACGAACGACGCCGGCTGGACGAACTGAGCCGGGGCGAGTCCCAGGTGCGGGCGAGCTTCGCGCTGAGCTACCGCTACCTGCCGCCCGACGCGGCCCGGCTCTGCCGGCTGCTCGGACTGCTCCCCGTCCCCGACTTCGCGGCCTGGGCCGGCGCCGCACTCCTGGACACCGGGGTGCCGGAGGCCGAAGGCCTCATGGAGCACCTGGTGGACGCCCAGTTCCTGGAGGCCGTCGGGGTCGACGCCGCCGGGCAGCTGCGCTACCGCTTCCACGACCTGATGCGGCTGTACGCGGGCGAGCTGGCCCGGGCCGAGGAGTCGGGGCCGGCCCGGGACGCGGCCTGCGAACGCTTCTTCCTCACCTTCCTGGGCATCGCCGACGAGGCCCGGCGCCGCGAGCACGGCGGCCCGTTCGCGGTGATCCGCGGGAGCACCCCGACCCCGGAACTCGACCCGGCCCTGCTGGACGAACTGCTGGCCGTCCCGCTCGACTGGTACGAGGCCGAGCGGCTGTCGCTGGTCGCCACCGTGGACCGGACGGCCAGGACGGGCCTGGCCGAACTGTCGTGGGAGCTGGCGGCCGCCACGGGGACGCTGTTCACCGCGCGCAACTACGTGGAGGACTGGCGCCGGTGCAGCGAGACCGCCCGGGAGGCGGCCCGGGCCGCGGGCGACCGGCGCGGCGAGGCGGTCATGGAGCGCGAGCTCGGGGGCGTGGAGCTGCGGCTGAGCCGGCTCGACGCCTCGGCCCGGCACTACGGGCGCGCCCTGGAGCTGTTCGAGGCCGAGGGCGACGACTTCGGCCGGGCGATGGTGCTCAACGGCCTCGCGCTGGTCGACCGGCACCGGGGCGGCTACGAGCTGGCCGAACACCGGTTGCGGGACGGCCTCGCGATCTTCCGGGCGGTCGGCGACCTCTCCTGCGAGGGCTTCGTCCTGCAGAGCCTCGCCCAGTGCGCCCTCGACCTCGGACGGCCCGAGGAAGCGGTCGGACTCGGGCAGGAGGCCGTGCGGATCTGCGAGAGCATCGGCGGGACGCTGCGCGGCGTCGCGCAGGCCCGGTACCGGCTGGCCTGCGCGTATCTGGCGGTCGGCCGGCCGGAGACGGCGGCCGTCGAGTTCACCCGCGCGCTCGCGATCGTCCGGGAGCGTTCGGACCTGCTCGGGCTGGCGTACACGCTGCTGGGGCTCGCCGAGGCCCGGCACCGGGCGGGTGCCGTGGACGAGGCCGAGCGGACCCTGGCGGAGGCGCTGGAGGTGGCCGAGCGGACCTGGAGCCCGATCGTCGAGGCGAAGGTCAGGCTCTTCCTCGGCGAACTCCACCACGAGGCGGGCCGGCCGGACCCGGCCCGCGCCCAGCTGGGCGCCGCGCTGGACCTCTTCCGCGGCATCGACGCGCCGCCCTGGGTGGAGCGGACCAGGGCCGCCCTGGCCCGTGCCGGGGAGCCGGACCCGGGCACCATCGTGGTTCGACCGGGCACCGCGGCGGTTTAACCGGCCGATAAGCCCCCGATAACGCCGCTCCCTAGCGTCGTCGCAGATCGAACACCGAGTTCTGGAGTCTGCGATGCCCACCAGTCACGGCGCCCGTCACGGCGCCCGCCCGTCCGCCGATCCCCGGCCCCCGGACGGCGGCCCCACCCCTGCCCCCGCCCCCGCGCTGCGCCTGGAGGGCGTGGTGAAGGAGTACGGCCGGGGCGCCCGGGCGGTCCGCGCGCTGGACGGCGTCTCCGTCGACATCGCCCACGGCTCGTTCACGGCCGTCATGGGCCCCTCCGGCTCCGGCAAATCGACCTTCCTGCACTGCGCCGCCGGCCTGGACAAGCCGACCGGCGGCCACGCCGCCATCGGCGGCACCCCGCTGGCGGACCTGGACGAGAACGGGCTGACGGAGCTGCGCCGGCGCCGGGTCGGCTTCGTCTTCCAGGCGTTCAACCTGATCGGGGCCCTGTCGGTGCGGCAGAACATCGAGCTGCCGCTGCGACTGGCCGGCGAGCGGACGGACCCGGCCTGGTCGGAGGAGATCCTCCGCCGGGTCGGACTCGACGGCCGGGCCGGCCACCGGCCCGCCGAGCTCTCCGGCGGCCAGCAGCAGCGGGTGGCGATCGCCCGCGCCCTGATCACCCGCCCCGACGTGGTCTTCGGCGACGAACCCACCGGCGCGCTGGACACGGTGACGGCGAAGGAGGTCCTCGCCCTGCTGCGCTCCTGCGTCGACGAGGACGGCCGGACGGTGGTCATGGTGACCCACGACCCGGTCGCCGCCTCCTACGCCGACACCGTGCTCTTCCTCGCCGACGGCCGGATCGTCGACCGGATGCCGGCGCCCACCGCCGACCGGGTCGCCGACCGGATGACGCACCTCGGGGCGTGGGCCTGATGCTGCGCTACGCCCTGCAGACCCTGCGCGCCCGGCGGGGCGCGTTCACGGGTGCCTTCCTCGCGCTGTTCTGCGCCGCCGCGCTCGTCACGGCCTGCGGCATCCTGCTGCAGACCGGCCTGCGCGGCACGATCGGCACCGAGCGCTACGCCGGCACCCCGGTGCTCGTCGCCGCGGACCAGAACGTCCACCAGGTCACCGTGTCGGGCGGCGGCGGGAAGACGAAGACCAAGCACAAGGAGAAGCCGCTCGGCGAGCGGGCCTGGCTGCCCGCCGGCACCGTGGACGGACTCCGGGCGCTGCCCGGGGTGCGGGCCGTGCTGCCCGAGCTCACCTTCCCCGCCCACGCGGTCGGTGCGGCCGGGCAGGTGCTGGCGGGCGTCGACGGCGGGCCCTCCCTCGGACACGCCTGGACCTCGGCCCCGCTGACTCCGTTCGCACTGGTGGCGGGCGCGGCCCCGGCCGGTGCGGACGAGGTCGTCGTCGACCGGGAACTCGCCGGGCGGGCCGGCCTCGCCCCCGGCGCCCGGCTGACGGTCCGGTCGACCGGTGCCCCGCGCGAGTACCGGGTGAGCGGTGTGGCCGCCCCGGCCGACGGCGACCTGCGGCAGCAGAGCTCGCTGTTCTTCGCCGACGACGAGGCCGCCCGGCTCGCCGGCCACCCCGGGCTGGTCGCCGCCGTCGGAGTGCTGCCCGAGCCCGGCGTCCCCGGCGCGGAGCTCGCCGCCCGGGTCCGGGCCGCCCTGACCGGCGCGGGCAGCACGGCCCGGGTGGCCACCGGTGCCGACCGGGGCCCGGTCGAGTTCCTCGACGCGGCGAAGGCCCGGACCAAGCTGGTGTCCCTGGGCGGTGCCATCGGCGGCACCTCGCTGCTGGTCGCGGTGCTGGTGGTGACGGGCACCTTCGCGCTGGCCGTGCAGCAACGCCACCGGGAGCTCGCGCTGCTGCGGGCCGTCGGGGCGACACCCCGGCAGGTCCGCCGGCTGATCGGTCGTGAGGCGGTGCTGGTCGGGCTGCTCGCCGGGCTGCCCGGGGTGTGCGCCGGCCTGCCCGTCGCCGTCTGGCTGTACGGCCGGTTCGTCGCCCTGGGGGCGGTGCCCGAGACGCTGCGGCTCACCCCGGGTTTCCTGCCGTTCCTGGCCGGGTTCGCCGCGACCGCCGCCGGGGCCTGGGCGGCGGCGCGGATCTCGGCGCGCCGGGTCTCCCGCATCCGGCCGGCCGAGGCCCTCGCCGAGGCGGCCGTGGAACGGCCCGGCCTGGGCCGGGGCC
>NZ_JZWY01000797.1:0-311 GCF_000966955.1 Streptomyces sp. NRRL S-495 | reverse complement strand
GGCCTGGGCCGGGGCCGGTCCGTCGCCGGGGTCGGGCTGCTGCTCGGCGGCGCCGTCCTGCTCGCCGTCCTCGCGACGCTGCACGCCGAGCCCGCCTCGACGCCGGTGACCTTCCTGACCGTCGTCGTCCTCGCCACGGCCGTCTCCCTGCTCGGCCCGCCGCTGGTCAGGGCCGGGGTCGCCGCGGCGTCGCTGCCGCTGCGGGCCTCCCGGGTGGCCGGTCACCTGGCGGCCGCCAACGCCAGGACCGGCAGCCGGCGGACGGCCGCCGCGGTCACCCCGCTCGCCCTGCTGATCGCCATGGTCTGCAC
>NZ_JZWY01000796.1:0-4299 GCF_000966955.1 Streptomyces sp. NRRL S-495 | reverse complement strand
GCTGATCGCCATGGTCTGCACCGTGCTGTTCGTCGGCACCACCACGGACGCGGCCGCCACCGCGCAGGCCAGGGCCGGGACCACCGCGGACTGGGTGGTCGGCTCGGCCGCACCGGGCGTGCCCGACCCGGCGGCCGAGCGGCTGCGCCGACTGCCGGGGGTCACCGCGGTGACCGAGGTCGCCCGGACCTCGGTCCGGGTCGGCCTGACGAAGTACCCGGCCCAGGCGGTCTCCACCGACGGTCTCAGCCGGACCTGGGACCCCGGCGTCACCGCCGGCAGCCTGGACGGCTTCGGCCCGCGCAGCGTGGCACTGAGCGAGACCGCGGCGGCCGACCTGGGCCGCCGGCCGGGCGACCGGCTGGAGCTGACCCTCGGTGACGGCACGGCGGTGGTCCTGGACGTGGTGGCCGTCCACCGCCGGGGCCTGGGCTTCGGGGACGTCACCCTGAGCCGGGCGCTCGTGGCGGGCCACCTCGACAACCCGCTCCCCGCCACCCTGCTCGTCCGCACCTCCGGCGCGGGCGGCCCCGGCCGGGACGCCCTGCGGCAGGCCGTGGCGGACCTGCCCGGGGTCGCCGTCCTGGACCGGGACCAGGCCGACGCCGTACGGGCCGAGGGCCGGCGCTCCGGGGCCGAGGTCAACTACGTCGCGATGGGCCTGGTCGTCGCCTTCACCGCGATCGCCGTGGTGAACACCCTGGCGATGTCGGTCTCCGAGCGGCGCCGCGAGTTCGCGCTGCTGCGGCTGGTGGGCACCACCCGGCGCCAGGTGCTGGCCGTGCTCCGGATCGAGGCCCTGCTGGTGGTGCTGGTCTCGGCGGTGCTCGGCAGTGGGATCGCGCTCGCGGTCCTCACGGCCTTCAGTATCGGGACGACCGGGTCCGCCACGCCCAGCGTCGACCCGGTGGCCTTCCTCGGCGTGCTGGGTGCCGCGGCGGCCCTGGCCCTGGCGGCCACCCTGGTCCCGGGCCGGCGGGCACTCTCCGGGCGCCCCGCCGACGTCATCGGCGCCCGCGAGTAGCCGCCGCCGGGGCGACGCCGACCGGGGTGACGCCGACCGGGGTGACGCGGGCCGGGGCGACGCCTGACGGGGTGACGTCGGCCGGCGCGAGGCCGGCCGGCGCGATGCTGGCCACGCCGGGCGGGGCGAGGGCCGGGGCGACCTCGTGGACGGCGGCGGCGAACGCCCGCACCCGCGGGTCGGCGTCGTCCCGGCCGCGCCACACCAGCCCCTGCTCGACCGGCGGCGCGTCGCCGACCCGGACGAACCGGAGGTCCGGGCGCCGGTAGAGCAGGGGCAGCTGCCCGTCGCCCGGCACCATCGCCCGCCCCGCCGCGACCAGGGCCACCGCCTCGGCGTAGGTGCCGCAGGGCTCGCCGTGGCGGGCGATGGCCCGCCCGCCGGGGGTCTGCCGGGGCATGTGGAAGTCGACGAAGTAGCGCGGGACGCAACCCGGCAGGTCGACGAAGGTCTCGCCGCCCAGATCCTCCAGCGTCACCGTGCCCCGGTCGGCGAGCCGGTGCCCGGCGGGCAGGACCACGAAGCGGGGGCCGCGGGTGACCACCGCGCCGACCGTCAGGTCCGGCTCGTCCACCGGCAGCGTGGTCAGCAGCAGGTCGGCGCTCCCGTCCCGCAGCTGCTCCGCGTGCTGGTGCAGCTGCGTCTCGACCACCCGGACCACGCCGTGCGGATTGCGGTGCTCGAAGACCGCGCGGGCGGCGTGCACCACCCGCCCGTTCTGCGCGCCCATGAACCCCACGGTGAGCGTGCCGGTGACACCGCTGCCGGCCAGCTCGGCGCGTCGCAGTGCCCGCCCGATGCCTTCCCACAAGGGCTGCAGGTCCTCCCGCAGACCCTCCCCGACCGAGGTCAGCGCCACCCGGCGGGAGCTGCGTTCGAACAACGGCGCGCCGATCCGCCGTTCGATCCGCTTCACCGTCCTGCTGACCAGCCCCGTGGTGACGTGCAGCCGCTCGGCGGTGCGGCCGAAGTGCAGCTCCTCGCAGAGCGTCAGGAACATCTCCATCTCGGCGCGTTCCATCGTCGGACTCCCCCCGGATTGTCGGACCGATGGGCATGATCATGCCCCACCGGTGACTCCGAGCGTGGCGGCGGGGACCGTCCAGGACGGATGGGTGTTGACCTGGGACGCGGTGGCCCCGGTCAGGCGCTTGTAGCGGGCCGCGATCCGCTCGGCCGGTCCGGGGGGCAGCGGACCGCCGTTCTCCTCGGCCCGCGCGATCGTCTCCTCCGGTCCCAGCTCCCGGTTGGCCAGCACGATCGCGTTGACGGTCGGCCGGCGCATCCGGTCGTAGCGGTCGAGCGCGGCCACGGCGTCGTCGTCGCGGGCCAGGCACCAGGCCAGCACCCGGCTGTCGACGACGGACTGCGAGCCGCCGTTCATGCCCATCGGGAACATCGGGTGCGCGGCGTCGCCGAGGAGGGTGACCCGTCCGAAGCTCCAGCGCGGCAGGGGGTCGCGGTCCAGCATCGGGTACTCGAGGATCGCCGGGGAGCGTTCGGCGAGCGCCGCGAGGTCGATCCACGGCAGATGCCAGGACGACAGCCCGGCGCGGGCCTCCGCGGCGGGGACACGACGGCCCGGGCCGCCCCCCGGCGGCCCGGACGGGCCGTGCCGCACCTCCAGCACCCAGTTCACCAGGGTGTCGGCGGCCGCGGTCGCGCCGTCCTCGATCGGATAGGCGACGAACTTCGCGCCCGGGATGCCCCCGGCCACCACGATCGACCGGCCGTCCAGGACCCGCGGGTGCGGTGCGACCCCGCGCCACATGTGGACGCCGTTCCCGTTCGGCAGGCCCTCGTCCGGGTACAACCGGCGGCGGACCACGGAGTCCGTGCCGTCGGCGCCGACCAGCACGTCGGCGGTGTCGAGCACGGGCCGACCGCTCGACCGGTCCAGGAACCGGGCGCGGACGCCGTCCGCGTTCTGCTCGAACCCCTGGAACAGCAGGCCGGTACGGACCGAGTCCGGCCCCAGCCGCTCGCGAACCGCCGCCAGGAGCAGCAGTTGCAGGCGGCCGCGGTGCACGGAGTACTGCGGCCACCGGTAGCCGGCGGCGCGTCCCAGTGGCTCCTCCCAGACCGTTGTGCCCGCCCGGTCCCGGTAGCTCAGCCGGTGCGGGGGGAGCCCGACGGCGGCGAGTTCCTGCTCCAGGCCGAGTTCGGCGAGTTCCCGGACGGCGTGCGGCAGCAGGTTGATGCCGACGCCGACCGCCTCGACCTTGCGCGCCGCTTCGTACACCCGGGGGGCGAAGCCGGCGGCGTGCAGGCTCAGGGCACAGGTCAGTCCGGCGATGCCGCCGCCGACGACGGTCACTCTCATCTGTCTGTCCTCGCCCTTCGCCGGAGCCGCGGGTCCGGCCGGTACCGCGGTCACCAGGGCCGGTACCCCGGCCACCAGCTTCGGGGTCCCCGGCGCGCGGGTCCAATAGGCGCTGGTGATGGCAGCCGTCACGACCGCTGATCGCACGGGGGTTCGTCGTCGCGGAGTCGACTCGGGCGCAACCCGGCTGCCCAGCTGCGGAATTGATAGTTTGTCGGCCATGGAGCTCCGTACGCTCGAATACTTCGTCGCCGTGGCGGAGGAGCGGTCGTTCACCAGGGCGGCGGCCCGCTGCCACGTCGTCCAGCCCGCGATCAGCCAGCAGATCCAGGCCCTGGAGAAGGAGTTGGGGGAGCCCCTGTTCGAACGCCTGCCCAGGCAGGTGGTCCTCACCTCCGGGGGCGCCGCCCTGCTGCCGCACGCCCGGGCCTGTCTGGCGTCGGCCGCGTCGGCGGTGCTGGAGTTCGCCGAGCGGTCGGGTCTGCTCGGCGGCTCGTTGGCGCTGGGGACCGTCGGGGGCCTGGAGGGCACCGTCGTCCCCCGGCTGCTGGGGGAGTACCACCGCCGCTACCCCCGGGTCGCGGTGAGTCTCGTCGGGGCGTCCAGCCCCTCGCTGCTGGCCAGGGTCCGCGCCGGGGAGATCGATGCGGCCGTGGTCGCCGGGCCGCCGGACGGCGAACCCGCCGGCGTCGCCTCGCGGGTGCTGCTGGAGGACCGGATCGTCGCGGTCCTCCCCGCCGGCAGCCGGCCCGCGGACCGTCCGATGCCCCTCGACGAGGCGGCCCGGGGCCCGGTCATCAGCTACGGCCCCGACAGCGGGGTGCACGCGTTCGTCCGGGCCGCCTTCGCCGCGGCGGACCTGCGGCTGGACATCGCCTGCGCGACGAACGACGTCGCCCTGCAGCTCGCGCTGGTCGCGGAGGGGATCGGCATCGCCCTCACCTCCCACGCG
>NZ_JZWY01000795.1:0-605 GCF_000966955.1 Streptomyces sp. NRRL S-495 | reverse complement strand
GCCCTCACCTCCCACGCGAGTCCGGTGCTGGCCGCCGACCGGCGTTTCGTCGTCGTACCGCTGGAGCCCGCCGTCCGGTTGCGGAAGGTGTTCGTGTGGCGGTCGGGCACCCGGCCGAGCGCACCCCTGCGCGCCTTCCTCGACCTGTGGACGGAGCTGTCGGACCGTCCGGCGCGCGCCGCCGTCGACCCCGGTGCCGCCGTCGACGGATGACGCCCGGTCGGGCCCGTCACCCCTGGGCGGGGAAGTCCGGCGTGGAACGGGCGGCCTCGCGGTAGTGCCGGGGGGACAGGCCGGTGGCCCGCTTGAAGGCGGTGCTGAAGGCGCTGTCGGAGCCGTAGCCGAGCGAGGCGGCGATGGCGGACAGCGGTGTGTCCGTACGGCGCAGGGTGTGCTGGGCCAGCCGCATCCGCCGGCGCCGCAGGTAGGCGAGCGGCGGGACACCCGCCAGGTCCTTGAACCGCTGGGCGAAGCTGGTGCGCGACATGGCGGCCGCGCGGGCCAGTTCGGCGAGGGTCCAGGGGCGGGCCGGGTCGCCGTGCATCAGGCGCAGGGCGGGGGCGAGGCGCTCGTCGGCCAGTGCGCGCAGCAGACCGGCGGGGTGG
>NZ_JZWY01000794.1:0-4522 GCF_000966955.1 Streptomyces sp. NRRL S-495 | reverse complement strand
GGGCGTCGGCGCCGCCGTGGGCGAGCAGGGCGCGCAGGACCTGGAGCAGGAGCAGCGGGGCGAGGTGGCCGAGCGCGAAGGAGGCTCCGGGCCGGTCCGCGGAGAGCTCGCCCAGGGCCTGGGCCAGCAGCCAGCGGACGGCGGGCGCCTCGGCCGTCGTCGCGCCGAGGCGCAGCACCGGGGGGAGCGCTCCGGTCAGCAACTCCTCGGCGGCGGGGTCGAGTTCCAGGCGGCCGTCGAGGGCGACGGCGTCCCGGCCCTCGGCCCCGGCGTGCAGGAAGGGCCCGGCCGTGGCATCGACCGGTGTCGGCGCGTCCGCCCCGGGCAGCTCAGGACCGCTCGCCAGCGTGTACGGGCGGTCGCCGGGGAGGACCGCGGCCTCGCCGGCGTCGAGGCGCACGGGCCGCTCGACGCCGGCCGCCGTCAGCCAGACGCTGCCCCGCAGGACGGCCTGGACGGTGAGCCTTCCCGGCGCCGGGAAGGCCAGGGCCCAGACCCCGGCGGCGGTCAGACAGCGCGGCAGGGTGCAGCGGACGGCGGTGAGTTCGAGGGTCTCGGCGACGAGGTCCCCCCGGAGCGCGGTGCCGGGGGCGGGTGACGACCGTGGTGCAGCCATGCGCGGACTTTCGCGCAAGTCGTGCGGACGGGCAAGCATTCACACGCCGTTGTCAACCGGACACGATCGGTGGCGGGACGTGTGCGCACTTGATCCCGTGCGGACCGGCCCCGGCCGCCGACCGGCGGCCGCAGGACGAATTCCAGGAGGCAGTTCCCATGGGCGGATTCCAGGACCGCGACAAGTTTCACCCGGACGAGGTCGTGCTGTCCGCGGCCGAGCAGGGCCTCATCGCCGAACTCGCCGGCCTCGGCGCCGAGTCGGCCGAGTCCACCGACGAGGACTGACCCGGCCCGCGCCCGGTAGGTCCACGGCGCCGGTCCGCGGCCGCTCGCACGCCGACGGCCGCGGTCCGGCGCTGCTCCGTCCAGCGGGACGGACACGACAGCACGACAGAAACGACAGCACGACAGGTACGACAGGCACGACAAGACGACAGATCAAGACGACAAGACGACAGACAACGACAGAAACGACAGACGGGACGGCCGTGACCACCACGCACAGCGCACCTCCCCAGGCGGGGGAGCGCGCCCTCACGCCGCGGCAGGCGTTCGGGAGGGCCGCGGCCGCCATCGCCGCCCTCGGCCTGGAGGCCGATCTGGCGCCGATCCTCGACGGCAGCCCCGGAACCTGGCGGTGCGTCCTGCGGCGTGACGGCGTGCCGCTGCGCACCGGGCTCGGGCTCGGCAAGGGCGGCCGGGCGGAGGCGCGGGCGGGCGCCCTGTTCGAGGCGCTGGAGCACCATCTCAGCGGGGTGGAGGGGCTCGACCCCGGTGGGATCCGGCTGGCGTCCGCGCACCGGCTCGCCGCCGGCCCGCTCGGGCGGGACATCGCCGTGGCGCTGCTCGCCCAGGCGCCGGACCGGCCGCTCGGCTGCCTGCCCTACCGGTCGCTGCTCGGCGGTCCGGACGTCGACGTGCCGCTCTTCCTCTCCGTGCCCGAGTACCTGCGCCCGGCGGGGGAGGGCCTGCGCCGCCGGGTCGGGGACGCCTACGACTACCGGTCGGTGGGCCGCTACTCGGTCAACAACGGCTGGGCCGCCGGGGCCGATCCGGTCGAGGCCGCGGTGCACGCGGTCAATGAGCTGATCGAACGCGACGCGCTCTCCGTCCTGCTGATCAACACCTTCCTGCGCGAGCGCCCGCGCCGCCCGGCCGTCGTCGACCCGGCGACGCTGCCGCCCGCGCCCGCCGCGCTGCTGGAGTTCGCCGTGGCGCGCACCGGCCGGCCGGTGCACCTGATCGACATGACCACCGATCTGGGCGTGCCGGCCTACGCGGCCCACCAGAGCGCGCCCCCGGGGCGGCCCGCCCGGATCTGCGGCTGGGGGGCGTCGCTGTCCCGGGAGTACGCGATCTCCCGCGCGGTGAGCGAACTCGTCCAGCTGCACAGCACCATGGACCTGCGGGAGGAGTACGCGCACCTGCTGCCCGAGCAGCGCGACGACACCGGGCCCTACCCGGCCCTGCACGCCTGCTACCTGTCGGACTTCACCGCGGCCCTGGCGACGGCTGAGGTCCGGCCGTTCGAGCCGACCGAGGTGCCCGACACCCCGAGCGGTCACCTCGACCGGCTGCTCGGCCTCCTGGCGGAGCGGGGGTTCGCGGTGTACCGGCGCGACCACCACGTCACGCCGCACGTGGCCGTGGTCAATGTACTGGTGCCCGGCCTGGAGCGGTTCATGCTGGTCACCGACGGCCAGGTGGTGGTGCCCGGCGAGCGCGGCCTCGCGGTGGCCAGGGGTGAGTGAGGCGCAGCGGCCAGAGGTGGGTGAGCAGCAGCCAGCGGCGACTGTGCAGCGGTGGCGACCGCTCGCCCGCGGTGACGCGCCCCGGGTGGCGGGGCTGCTGGCCGCCTGCGAGGAGGCGGACCGGACCGGCGACCGGCGCGGTGCCCGGGAACTGCTCGACGACTGGGCGGCCCCGGGTATCGACCTGGCCGCGGGCTCCGTCTGCGCCTGGGCGGGACCGGAGCCGGTGGCGTACGCGGTCACCCGGGCCAGGGAGCACGCCGACCCCGTCCACGAGATGGTCCTCGATCTCGCGGTGCACCCCGCCCACCGGACGCGGGACGTGCTGGCGCAACTGCTCGCCCGGTGCCGTCGGACCGCGGCCCGCCGGCACCGGGAGCGGTTCGGCGACGGCATCCCGCTGGAGCTGCACACCCGGACCCACGGCCACCAGCGCTGGCTCGCCGAGGCGCTGGACGCCGCCGGCCACCGGCGGGCGCGCGGCTACCGGGGGATGCGGATCGACCTGGCGGCGCACACGCCAGCACACACACCGGCACACACGCCCGCCACCGGGCCGGTGCTGCCGCCCGGCAGCGTGCTGGTGCCGTTCGAGGACCGCCACGACGCGGCGCTGCTGACGGCCCGCAACGCGATCTTCGCCGGCCACCCGGGCAGCGTCCCGATGACACCCGGGACCTGGCGCCACGCGGTGACCGGGAGCCCGTACTTCAGCCCCGGCTCCTCCTTCCTGCTGCTCTCCGCCGACGGCCGGCAGGTGCTCTGCTACCTGCTGACCACCGAGTACCCGACCACCGGGGCCGATTCCGCGGGCGGCGGGCGCGAGCTCTACCTCGCCAACGCCGGGACCCGCCCCGACCTGCACGGCCGGGGCCTCTACCGGGCCGTGATCACCCACACCCTCGCCCACGCGAAACGGCTCGGCTACCGCTGGGCGGTCCTGGACGTCGACGACACCAACACCATGGCGGTCGGCGGTTTCTACGAACGCCTCGGCGCCCGCACCATCCGCACCTGGGCGGGCCACGTCCTGGACGTCACCGGCACCGCCGCCCGCGCGGCGGGCACCCCGTCGGCGGCCCCGCCCGCCCGGCCCGCAGCCGCCGAACGGCGCAGGGGCGGCGGCTGACGGTTCGCCCACGACGCGGGCCTCGCCCAGGATGGGAGCACCGGGCGGGCCGTGGTGCGCCCCGGTGGCCCGGCTCACGGATGACGTCGTACGGACGGCGTTCCACGGATGAGGAGAGTGCCTGTGCTTGCTTCCGCATGCCCGCCCGCACCCCGGCCCGCACGGCGGCGCGCCGGCCGGTCGGCCGTCCTGGTCCCCGGGGCGGCCGCGATAGCGGTGCTGATGCCGCTCGGGGCGCCCGCCGCCTCCGCCGCGGAGGCGGGCCCGCCGCCGTTCCCGGTGGCGCAGGCCGTGGACGGGGAGGCGGCGCTGCCCTCGGCCCAGGAGGTCGCCGGGCTCTGCGCCAAGGAGTCGGCGTGCAGCTTCCGGATGTACGACCGGGTGCCGCGCGAGTTCGTGAGCGGGGTGCTGTCGGTGGGGAATGCGGCGATCAACTGCACCGGCGACCTCCTGGAGATCGACCGCACGGTCACCTTCGTCACCAGCAGCACGGACAACATCGGCGGCGAGATCTCCGGGAAGGCGGCGCTGGAGGGCGGGGTGGACACCACGGTGACCGTCTCCGGGTCGGGCACGGTGACGCCGGGGTTCGTGACCGGCGTCACCCAGTACGGTCCGAACAAGGACAAGGGCCCGTCCACCAAGGACGACATCAAGAACACGACCGAGGTGACCGGGACGGTGGCGGGCTCGAACGCGCTGCACCTGGGGGCCAAGGCGACCTTCGAGTCGGCGTTCCAGGCCACGTTCTCGCGGCAGTGGCAGGCCGTGACCACGGAGACGACCAGGGTGGTGTTCAACGTCGGCCCGGGTGACGAGATCCAGTTCGGGATGGTGAACGCGATGTCACGGGTGTCCGGTGAGCTGAAGGTGGACAACACCGGCAAGCTGATCAAGAACATCACGGTGGACAGCCCGTCGAGCGTCAGTGTCAGCTCGGTGGTCGCCCAGACCTTCGCGGTGCCGGACAAGTGCCTGTCACTGCGGCCCCCGGGCCGGGCCGCGGCCGCGGGCCTGGTGGAGC
>NZ_JZWY01000793.1:0-886 GCF_000966955.1 Streptomyces sp. NRRL S-495 | reverse complement strand
CCGCGGGCCTGGTGGAGCTGGCCCCGGAGCGGGCCGAGAGCGCCCGGCGGGCGCCGGACGCGGTGTACGAGCGGACCGCGCAGGGCAGTTGGAGGCAGCGGTGAAGCGCCGACGGGGAGGCATCGGGTCCCGCGGACTGCCCGTCCTGCCGACCGTCCTGGCCGTGCTGGCGCTGGGCGTGGGCCCTGCCCTCGCGGACGAGGCGGCTCCGGCACCCGGCGCCGCCGAGGAGGACGCGCCGACGATCGCGCACAGGTGCGGGCAGGAGTACGACTGCTCGTTCCGGATCATCCCGGGTCTGACCCGGGAGCTCACCTCGGCGGTGGTGTCGGTGGGCAACGCGGCGATCAACTGCACCAACCGGCCGATCGACGTCTACCGGACGGTGGTGCTGGAGTCGAGCACCACGGACAACATCGCGGGCGAGATCTCCGGCCGGGCGGCGCTGGAGGGGACGATCGACAACACCACCGACGTCTCCGGCAGTGTGAGCGGCAGCAACAAGACCGAGATCACCCACACGGACATCACCGCGCCCAGCGACAAGGGTCCCAACTCGGAGATCTCCAACGGCCCGACGATCGCGGTCGGCGCCACCGGGACGGCCGCCGCCCAGCTGAAGCTCAGCGCCAAGGCCTCCTTCGAGCTCGCGTTCAAGGCGACCTACTCGCACGAGTGGAAGCGCACCAGTACCGAGACCACCCAGGTCAAGTTCACCGTGAAGGCGGGCGACGAGCTGCAGTTCGGCACGCTCAACGCGATGACCCGCACGGTGGGCGAGTTGACGGTGGGAGGCATCGGCAAGCTGATCAAGAACATCATCGTCGACAGCCCATCGACCGTGAACGTCAGCACGGTGGTCGCGCAGACCTTCAGCGCCAGGGAC
>NZ_JZWY01000792.1:0-5499 GCF_000966955.1 Streptomyces sp. NRRL S-495 | reverse complement strand
GGGTGAGAGGGGGTCAGGGGGTGAGCAGCACCGACCTGGTGGGCACTCCGGCGGGCGGCGCGTCCAGGGTGATCAGGCGCTTGTCCGTCCCGGCCCCGTTGTCCGGGGTGCCCGCGGTCGGCCGCACGGAACCGCAGCGCTGCAGCTCCGTCTCGGTGAGCGGGCCGGACCGCTGGTAGTAGCGGTCCGGGAGGGAGGCCGAGGGGACGTCGAAGACGGCGTCCAGCCGGTACTTGTTGCGGGCGTTGGTGAAGCTGCCGGCCACCCGCTCGCGGGCGGGCTGCACCTCGATCCAGCTCATCTCGCCCGGCTGGATGGTGGGGTTGAGCTGCTTGGTGGTGGTCCGCGACCAGGTGAGCGGGTTGTTGGTGTTCACGGCCGCGGAGTTGCCGCCCGCGGTGCTGAACCCGGCGGCGGCCTGGGCGGCCAGGTTGGGGCGGCTCTGCGAGATGTCGGAGCGGCTGGGGACGAGCGGGGCGCCCTTGAGCGCGTAGTACTGGGTGAGGTTGTCGTACGAGGGCTCGGTGTTCTCCATCCGCCGGTCGTCCACCACGGCGTTGCGGGTGCAGTTGATGTACACCTCGCCGATGATCCTGGTCTGCCCGTAGTACTGGTAGGAGTACCGGTTGTCCACGGTGAAGACGCAGTTGGTGGCCGAGCCCTCGCAGTCGTCCACCGCGATGCCCGGCTCCAGCGGGTCGTTGCCCCGGTAGGCCTTGGGGCCGGGCAGCTGCTCCTTGCGGACCTTCTGGTCGACCGGGGCCGGGGTCTGCTTGGCGGTGACATTGGTGATCAGCGGGCCGCAGGAGCGCGAGTCCCGCTGCTCGGCGGAGTCGAAGGACACCATCGGGTTGTCCTCGGTGGCGGTGAACTCGAAGACCCGCCCGCTGGTCCAGTTGGCGGTGCCGACGGTGTCGGTGCCCCGGGTGGTGACCACCGGGTCGGGGGCGGGGCCGGTGGTGATCAGCGAGACGTTGTAGGTCTGGCCGTCCTTGAGCTGCTCGGGCGTGCAGCGGCGGTCCACGCCCGGGCTGTCGTCCCAGGTCAGCGTCACCTGGGAGCCCGCCCTGACGCCCCACAGCCGGGTGCGCATGGTCAGCGCGGTGCCGTTCCAGTTCAGCGCGGCGGCCTGGTAGCCGCGCGGGTGCTGGGCGAGGGTCTTGCCGAAGACCACGCCGGTGTTGTCGGGGGACCAGTCGGTGTGCCCGGCGGCGGTTCCGTTGTCGGGGGCGACGGGCTGGGCGAAGGTGCCGTTGGGCACCTGGACGTCCACGGTGTCGGCGGCGCGGGCGGGCGGCGCGGCCGGGGCGGCGACCAGGGCCAGGCCCGCCGCCGTCGCGGCCAGGACCCGGTGCCGGCGCGCCATCAGCAGAACCACCAGTCGCTCGGCGGGACGACCGCGTCACCGGGCCCGACCCCGGCGGTCAGCGCGTTCGGCAGGGTGCAGAGGTCCGTGGCCGCCGTATTGGGGTTCTGGTCACGGGGGATCTTGCCGAAGTCCTCGACGGCCTGGGTCTCCTTGGCGATGCCGTCCTTCTCCGCCTTGCCCTCACCGGCCACGCCCGCCAGGCATTCCTTGCTGGTGGGCGGGCACTTCTCGATCTTCTCCTTGTCGGCGGCGAGGTCCTTGCACTGCGGGTTGTCCTTGGCGTCGCCCGAGCAGGGGTCGCTCGACGCACCGCCCTGCGGCGGCGTGAGCGGCGGGGCGGTCTGCTTGGCGGCGACGTTGGTGATCAGTGCTCCGCAGGCCGGCTTGTCGGTGTCGGTCGAGGTGAACGTGACCAGCGGGGCGTCCTCGGTGGCGGTGAAGGAGTACGTCCGGCCGAGGAACCAGTTCGCCCTGCCGTTGGGGGTGTTGCTGGTGAAGGCGCCCGCCGGATTGATGTCGCCGGCCACCGACACGGTGTACGAGCGCTTGGCGTTGCTCGACGTCACGCAGGTGTCGGGGTTGTCGTCCCAGCTCAGGGTGACGGTGGCCTTCGCGCGGATGCCGCGCAGCCGGGTGCTGATCGAGATCCCGTTGCTGTTCCAGCCGAGCGTCGCCGCCTGGAAGCCCTGCGGATGCGCGGCCCGGGAGGCCGAGGCGACGCCACCGGGGGTCGTCCAGCCGTCGGCGCCGGCGGTGAAGGTCTTGTCGGCGGGCACCGTGGGCGAGGAGAAGGTGCCGTTCACCACCACCGCCGGCTCGGTGTCCTCCGCCCCCGCCGGTGCCGGGGCCGCCAGGGCCATCGCGGCACTGAGGGTCACAACCAGGAGTCTGGCTCGTTGTCTCCGCGGCACGGTCTCTCCCACTGAAGTCGGCGGAATCATCGGGCAGTTGCGATCGACGATCCTTGTTGATCATCGAGCCCCAGCCGCCCATGCTTCGACAGCCGGTCACGGACCGCAACCGTTGACGGGCCGTTAGGGCGACCGCGAACGACCCGGCTGGGCCAACAAGGTGGAAAGCGCTTCGGAACCGCACGACCGTTCTGATCATTGGGCAGGCATCTGCTGATCCGATCATCGTTCTTCGGCCGCGCGGCGAGGTGCCGCGTGGCCCGCCTCGTGCTGTCCGCGCCTCCGGAGCCGTCCAGCTCCGACCCCCCGAACGTGAGGAAGAGATGCACCCGCTGCACCGCAAGCTCCGCCGCCTGCCCGTCACCGCCGTGCCCGCGCTGGTCGCGAGCCTGACCCTGCTGGGCTCCGTCGCCCTGCCCACCTCCGCCGCCTCCGCGTACGACCTGCGGCTGCGCTCCTGGGGGCTGAACGCCAGCGGCCAGCTGGGCGACGGCACCAAGACCCAGCGGCTCACCCCGACCTCCGTGGTCGGGCTGGCGGGCGCCGAACTGGACTCCGTGGCCGCCGGCGGTACCGGTGGCTCCGCCGGTTCCGGTTTCGGCCTGGCCCTGCTCGCCAACGGCACCGTGGAGTCCTGGGGCAAGAACGACAAGGGCCAGCTCGGCAACGGCGCCACCAGCGCCACCGACGAATGGGCGGTACCGAGCCTGGTCGCCGGACTGGGCGGGGTGGAGGCGGTCGCCGCGGGCGGCTCGCACGCCCTGGCGCTGCTCAAGGACGGCACCGTCAAGGCCTGGGGCCTCAACGACAAGAGCCAGCTGGGTGACGGCACCACGACCAACACCAACCTCCCGGTGACGGTGGCCGGCCTGGAGGACGTCAAGGCGATCGCGGCCGGCGACACCTTCAGCATGGCCCTGCTGAGGGACGGCACCGTGAAGACCTGGGGCAACAACGACAAGGGCCAGCTCGGCATCACCGCGAAGCCGGCCAGCTCGACCGCCGCCGTGCCCGCCCCGACCCCCGCCACCCGCACCACCGCCGTCGCGGTGCCCGAGCTCACCACCGTCAAGGGCATCACCGCGGGCGCCTCGCACGCCCTCGCGCTGCTCGCGGACGGCACCGTGATGTCCTGGGGCCTCAACGACAAGGGCCAGCTGGGCGACGACACCGTCGTCAACAAGCCCTACCCCGTCACCGTCCTGGAGCTCAGGAACGTCACCGCCCTCTCCGGCGGTGCCTCGCACAGCCTGGCCCTGCTCCAGGACCGCACCCTGCGCAGCTGGGGCCTGAACACCAACGGCCAGGTCGGCGACGGCACCACCACCCAGCGCAACACCAGCGTGCCGATCCCCGGCGTCACCGGCGTGGTCGGCATCGCCGCCGGCGCCGCCCACAACCTCGCGGTGCTCTCCGACGGCACCGTCCAGGCCTGGGGGCTCAACGACAAGGGCCAGTTGGGCGACGGCACCACCACCCAGCGCAACACTCCGGTGCAGGTGCTGGCCAAGTCCGGCAGCGTCTCCATGGTCGCGGCGCCGTCCAACGGCAGCTTCAGCCTGGCGCGCTGACCCGTCCGTCCCGTCAACAGGAAGGCAGCACATGACGAACTCCCGTACCGCGCCGCGAGGCCGGCTGCGCCCGGCCGTCGCCGCGTCCGTGGCCGCGCTCACCGCGCTCGGACTGGCCGCCCTGCCCGTGGGCAGCGCCCACGCCCAGGAGAAGCGCCTCAAGTCCTGGGGCAACAACCGGGCCGGCCAGCTCGGTGACGGCACCTGGACCGACTTCCGCACCACCGCCACCACCGTGCTCGGGCTGACCAGCGCCGAGGTGGTCAAGATCGCCGCTGGTGGCGCGGGCCCCACCAGCGGCCACGGACTGGCCCTGCTGACGGACCGGACGGTGCAGTCCTGGGGCTCCAACGGCTCCGGCCAGCTCGGCGACGGCTCGGTGTTCAGCCACAACGCCCCCGGCCAGGTGGTGAACCTCTCCAACGCCACCGACATCGCCGCCGGCGGCACCCACAGCCTCGCCCTGCTCGCCGACCAGACCGTGGTGTCGTGGGGGAAGAACAACTACGGCCAGCTGGGCAACGGCACCAACCTGGACAGCAGCGTCCCGGTGCGGGTCGAGGGCCTGAACAAGGTGATCGCGATCGCCGCCGGCCTCAGCCACAGCCTGGCCCTGCGCGAGGACGGCACCGTCTGGGCCTGGGGCTACAACATCAACGGCCAGCTCGGCGACGGCACTTCGGCCAGCCGGAACGTGGCCTCGCGGGTCGCGAACCTGACCGGGGTCAGCCGGATCGCCGCAGGCTGCAACCACAACCTCGCCCTGGTCGGCGCGCCGGCCGGCGGCACCGCTCCCGCCGGTCCCACCAGCGGCAACGCGGTGAAGGCCTGGGGCTACAACGCCACCGGCCAGCTCGGCGACAACAGCACCATCAGCCGCTACACCCCGGTCGACACCCAGGGCATCTGGCTCGGCGGGGTGTCGCAGATCGCGGCCGGCTGCAACCACAGCCTGGCCGTCACCGACAGCGACAACAAGCTGAAGGCGTGGGGCCAGAACACCTCCGGCCAGATCGGCGACGGCACCACCGACTACCGGATCACCCCCGTCCCCGTTCCGGGGATCACGGGCACCCGGTCGGTGGCCGGCGGCCGCGAGCACACCGTCGCCCTGCTCGGTGACAACACCGTGCGCTCCTGGGGCAACAACGGCTCCGGCCAGCTGGGCAACGGCACCACCACCGACAGCAGCACCCCGGTCACCAGCCTCACCGCGCTGACCGGCGTCGACAAGATCGCCGCACCCGTCGGCGGCGACTTCAGCCTCGCCAACTGAGGCCCGGCCGCGGGGCGGTGGACCCTCCGAGAAGTCCACCGCCCCGCGACCGGCCGGTCAGGCCGCAGCCCTCGCGTAGGTGAGGAAGGCGGCGCCGCCGGGCAGCACCGTGTGGTCGGTGAGGGTGAAGGTGCGCGGGCTCACCCCGTCCTTGCCCGCGAACACCGGTATGCCCGCCCCGACGGTGACCGGGTTGACCTTGAGGATCAGCTCGTCGATCTCCGGGTAGAGGGCGCCGGCCAGCTCCGCGCCGCCCACCAGCCAGATCCCGCCGCCGGCCTCGGCCTTGAGCTCCCGGACCCGGGCCACCGGGTCGGTGGACACCAGCTCGACGGCCGGGGCCGGGGCCTCGGTGAGGGTACGGGAGGAGAC
>NZ_JZWY01000791.1:0-2012 GCF_000966955.1 Streptomyces sp. NRRL S-495 | reverse complement strand
GCCTCGGTGAGGGTACGGGAGAAGACCAGGTGCCGCAGGTGCGGATAGGCGTCGGCGAAACCGGCGTCCAGGCCCACCTGGTAGGAGCGGCGCCCCTCCAGCACGGTGTCGAAGCGGGTGCCCGTCGCCGTGATGCCCAGGGCGTCGCGGGCCGGGCCCGGCAGCGTCTCCGGGTAGTGGGTGACCAGGTGCTCCAGATAGTCCGGGGTGACGGTGAAGAACCCGTCCGGCCCGGTCGGGTCGCCCCCGTCGGGACCGGCGATGAACCCGTCCAGGGTCGTGGCCACGAAGTACGTCAGCTTGCGCAAGTGATCAGCCCTCAAGAATGTAGTGGTGCAGCTTGTCGTCGGAGGACGTCCGACGCAGCCCGGCCTTCTCCAGCACCCGCTGCGAGGCCGCGTTGTCATGGGTCGTGTCGGCCAGCGCCCGCCGGACGCCGCCCTCGGCGAACCCCCGGCGCAGCAGCGCCACCAGCGCCTCGGTGGCGTAGCCCAGGCCCTCGGCCTCGGGCGCGACGCCGTACCCCAGCCCGACCGCCCCCTCCGCGTCCGGCGGGCCGAAGAACCCGATCCCGCCGATCACCGCACCGGTGTCGAGCAGCTCGATCAGCTGAGGCTCGAACAGCGGCTCGGTGCGCGGCGCCGCGAGGAACATCCGCGCCACGGCCCGGTCGTCCTCGCGGGGGAAGCCGGGGCTCCAGCCGCTCCCCGGCCGGTCGCCGGCGGCCACCCGCTCGGCCTCCTCGGGGGTGTACGGGCGCAGCCGGAGCCGGTCCGTTTCAATACTGAAGGTCATTTTTTGATCCGATTTCAAGTGCCTGTCGCCCGCGGTACCGGTCGAACACGTACGACGGTAGACGGGACAAGGCTGTCCGTAAATCGGTCACCACGACCCAATGCGATGTCGGTTCCGTATGCCGACCTGGGCGGATGCCCTGGGCGGACCGCCGGGACGGTCAGGGCCGCCCGTGCTGGAAGCGGGCGTTCAGGGCCTCGGGGTCCAGGATGGGCGCCGGGTAGTCGGCACCGAACAGCCAGGGCCGGTGGACGGAGGGGCCCGGCAGGTGGGCGAGTTCGGGCACCCAGCGGCGCACATAGGCGCCGTCGGGGTCGTAGCGGTCGGCCTGCCGCAGCGGGTTGAGGATCCGGTTCGGCCGGGTGTCGGTACCGGTGCCGGCGACCCACTGCCAGTTCAGCTGGTTGTTGGCCACGTCGCCGTCGACCAGCAGGGAGAGGAAGTGGGCGGCGCCGACCCGCCAGTCCAGGTACAGGTTCTTGGCCAGGAAGCTCGCGGTCAGCAGCCGGGCGCGGTTGTGCATCCAGCCCTCGTGGGCGAGCTGGCGCATCCCGGCGTCGACGATCGGGTAGCCGGTGCGGCCCTGCCGCCACGCCTCGGCCTCGGCCTCGTCGTGGTGCCAGCGGTCGTCCCGGTCGCGGTAGTCGCGGTGCGCGGCGTCGGGGCGGGCGGCGAGGACCTGGTGGTGGAAGTCCCGCCAGACCAACTGCCGGACGAACGCCTGCGCGCCGGGGCCGTCGTGCCGCAGGGCGCGGGTGACGAGTTCGGTGGGGGAGAGGCAGCCGAAGTGCAGATAGGGGGAGAGCCGGGAGGTGTCGTCCGCCGCCAGGTCGTCGTGGATGTCGGCGTAGGCGTCGATGTCCCACCGGCGCCAGCGGGCCCGGGCCGCGCTCTCGCCGCCGGGCGGCAGACCGGGGGAGGTCGGGCCGCCGACCAGCAGGGTGTCGCTGCGGAGGCCGTCCGGGGTGGGGAGCGTCCTGGGGGCGGCGAGCACGGTGCGGCGGGGGGCCTGCTGCCAGGCGCGGTGGTAGGGGGTGAAGACCGCGTAGTGGTCGCGTCCGGCCGGGGTGACCCGGCCCGGCGGGAGCACGGTCACGGAGGCGTCGTGGACGTGCAGGCGGTCGCCGAGGAGCTTGCGCAGGCGCTCCTCGCGGCGCTGGGCGAAGGCGGTCACCCCGGCGGCGACGTGCACGGTGGCGGCGCCGGTCTCGGCGGGG
>NZ_JZWY01000790.1:0-5599 GCF_000966955.1 Streptomyces sp. NRRL S-495 | reverse complement strand
CCGTCTGCTCGGCGGCCTCGCCCCGGCGCACGGTCAGCCGGGACCCGATCCCGCGCAGCGAGGCGTCCAGATCGGCGAGGCAGTCGGCCAGGAAGGCCTGCCGGTTGGGCGCGGCGAAGCCGGCGGCCTCGACGGCGGGGTCGGAGACGAACAGGGGGACGACCTGCTCGGCCGAGGTGCGCGCGGCGTGCAGCACGGGGTTGTCGTGCAGGCGCAGGTCCTGGGTGAACAGGGCGATCGATACGGTCACGGGTGGGGCCTCGCAGGTGGTGCGATCGGGGGTTTCGGGCTTCCCGAACCGGGCTTCCGGAGTCGGGCTCTCGGGTCGGGCTTTCGGATCGGGCTCTCGGTTTCGGCCGCTCCGAGCGGGCGTCAGGCCGTGATCGCCTCCTCCAGGAGGTCGACGGCGCCGGCGAGGGTACGGGGTGGCGCGGCCTCGCCCGGGGCCCCGGTCCGGCCCCAGCCCGGACCGGCCGCGATCACCGTCGCCCGGCCCCGGGAGCCTCGCGGGCCCCACCCCCCGGCGCTCACCCGGCGCACCAGCCCGCGGTCGGCGGTCTGCCGGTCCTGGGACCAGATCATCACGGCGCCCGGCCCGAGCCGGTGGACGGCGTCGAGCAGCGCACGGGGCGGGACGGCCGCGCCCAACATCCGGAACGGGAGGGCGCGTTCGGTCAGCGCCGCCGCCGTGGCCTCCAGTGGCAGGGTGTGCTGCTCGCCCGGCGTCGCCGCCAGCAGCACCGGCCGCACCGGCCGGACCCGGACGGCTGCCACCGCCACACCGCGCAGCACGCTGGAGACGTGCCAGGACAGCAGGTGCTCGACCTCGACGTAGTGCTCGCCGTCGACCGCCCACTTGCGCCCCACGGCCTGAAGGGCGGGCATCATCACCTCGGTCCAGGCGCCGACCACGCCGTGCCGCTCGACGGCTTCGCGCAGGATCCCGGTGACCTCCGGCGCGTCCAGTCGCACCGCGGCGCGGGCCAGGCCGCGGCATTCGGGGCTCACCGCCCCGACCCGCAGCGTCCGGCCGCCGCCGGGGGCACGGCTGCCCGCGGCGTCCTCGGGGCCGGTGTCGTCGACCGGACCGGTGCTGTCGGCAGGACCGGTGCCGTCGGCTGTGCGCCGGGCCAGCGCGGCGCGGGCGGCCTCGCCCGGTGGCACGCCCCTGGCCGTCAGCCGGCACATCGCCTCCAGCACGGCGATGTCCTGCGGGCTCCAGCGGCGGTGGTGCCCGGCGCGGCGTTCGGCGGGGCCGATGCCGTAGCGGCGCTCCCAGGAACGGACCGTCGTGGGCGACACTCCCAGAAGCCGGGCGACCCCTCCGGTGGGCAGGCCCGGCTCGTCGGCGGTCCGGGCCTCCTCGGGCGCGGCCCGCGGCGTCACCGCGGGACGCCCGGGGCGGGCGGTGGGTCGAGAGCCATGGTGTCCTCCCGCGGAGCGGACGGTCCGGGCGCCGGGGCACCCGACGCCGTGCTTGAGGCCGGTCGGCGATTCTACGATCGCGGCCGCCCTGCCCGGTGCCGCCGTCGTCGCCGTCACCCTCGTGGCGCCGGGATCGGTGTCGGGGTCGGCGGCGGGGTCGGCGCCGGTGGCGGTGACGGGGGCAGGGACGGTGACGAGGCCCGCGTTCGTGGAGTCACCCGTCCACCGTGCAGCGATCCGGCCCGTCCGGCCCAGTCGCGTCGTTTGTGCAGCGTTTCCGCATCGAGTCGAACGGCGCCCCGGGAACGCGGACGCCCGGACGACGCGGGGCGTCAGAGCCGGGCCCTCAGCACGTCGATCTCGCAGCCCGGCGCGGACGGGTCGAAGCCGTGCTCCGCCAGCCAGCGGACCGCCAGCAGGCTCCGCACCACCCACCACGCGCGGATCACGTCGAGGTCGGGGCCGGGCCCGGCGCCGTACCCGGCCAGCACGTCACCGAGGCGCTCCGGGTGTCCGAGCGTCAGGACCGCCAGGTCGAACAGCGCGTCACCGCGGGCCGCCTCCGACCAGTCGATGATGCCGGTCACCTCCTCGCCGTCGAGGAACACATGGCTGGGCTGGAGGTCGCCGTGGACGAACACCGGGGTCCACGGGCGGAGCGCGGCCTCCGCGATCCGGCGGTTGCGGGCGACCAGGTCACGGGGCAGGACGTCGTTGGCCACCAGCCACGCGCACTCGACGTCGAGGGCCGCCGCCAGTTCGTCGGCGCTCCGGCCGGGCCAGGGCGGCAGCGGCGCGTCGTGCAGGGTCCGGACCGCCGCACCCGCCGCCGCCCACGCCGCCGGGGAGGCGGGCGACGGCCGGCCGTAGCAGCCGAGCGCCCGCCCCGGGAGGGCGGCGATCGCGAGCACGGGCGGTCGGTGCCAGAGCACCTCGGGGGTCGGGACGGGCGCCAGAGCCATCGCCCGGGCCTCGACCTCGGCGCGCGCCCGGTCGGCGTCCACCTTCAGGAACACGTCGCCGACGCGCAGGGTCGCCCGCTCGGAATGGGCGACGACGATTTCGACCTCGTCCACGGTGGCCTCGTCCATGGCGGTCAGTCCATGGCGGTCAGTATCCCGGGGCCGAGGCCGGGCCGCCGGGATTTTTTCCCGGGCCTCGGCAGCGCCGGGGTGCCGGACCTCAGTCGAGGTCGACGGTGAGCACGTCGTCCTCCCGGGAGAGGTGCTCGATCGTCACGGCCCCGGTGGCGGCCTTGTAGGCGCCGGTTCCCCCGGTGACCGCGAACAGGTGGGACCAGCGGCGGGGCGCGACGAGGACCTCGGTCAGGGCGGGCAGCGGCCGCTGGAAGACGGTCGAGGCGGTGATCATGCCGTCGGCGAGGAGCAGGACCAGGGACGCGAGGACGAACGCCCCGTCCGGTCCCACGGTCACCGGGGTGCACTCCGCGCTCTCGGTGCCGACCGGGTTGCCGTCCGCGTCCCGCAGCTCGTAGTGGACGAAGTAGGACGTGCCGGGCACGAGCACGTCCGGGATGTCGGCGGCGGTCCGCTTCCCCGTCAGGACGAGCTGCCGCGCTGCCGGCCGGCCGCCCTCGGACCGGGAGCCCGCCGCCCGGGAGCCTGCCGCCAGGGAGCCCTCCGCCCGGGCGGCTCCGCCCAGCCCGCCGGNCCCAGCCCGCCGGTGATCCCCGCTCCGGCCGCCGCCAGTGAGGTGAGCCGAAGCGCGTTCCTGCGGTCGATGGTCATACCGGACTCCCTGGTGCTCGCCGTTCGGTGGGCACGGGGTGTGCCACCGGTTGACGGATCACCGGGCGGAGCGGTCGGTCACCGCTCCGGGGCCCGCATTCGCCGGAACGGCCGATCCGGGGCCGCCGTCAGTCGACGCGCAGGGTGAGCGCGACGGTGTGCAACTGCCCCGAGGTCCGGAACTGGAGGAAGACCCGCCAGTTGCCCGGCTCGGGGAACAGGGCCTGGAAGGTCAGCTCGGGCCCGCCGCGGTCGCCGTCCACCGTGCCCGCCGGATGGAGGTGGGCCATGGCGAGATCGCCCTCGTGGAAGGCGCTGAGGTGGGCGTAGGCGTCCAGATAGGGCTGGAGGTCGCCGACCGGGCGGCCGTCCCGGCTGACGACGGCGGTCAGCCGGTGCGCCCCGGCCGTCGGCCGCGCGGTCAGGGTGACGGTGTAGCCGTCGGCGGTGGCGGTGTCGCCCGGGGCGGGCAGCGGCACCGGGGCGGCCTCGCCGGGCACCGTCACGGTCCGGCTGAGGACCAGTTCGGCGGCGTGCGGGCCGGTGTTCGGGACGAAGTCGGCGTACAGCCGCCAGGTGCCCGGGGCGAGAGCGGCGAGAGCGGCGGTCCAGGTGCCGTCCTCGGCCAGGTCCGGGTGGAGGTGCTGGAAGCCGGTGAGGTCGCTGCGGATGGCGTAGAAGTGCAGCTTCTTGGTCTGGTGGACGGCGAAGTCGGTGACGGGGGAGCCGTCCGGACCGGCGACGGTGAACCGGAGGTCCGTGGCTCGCCCGGCTGTCGGCCCGGGGTCCGCGAGGTCCAGCCGGTAGCCGTTCCGTTCGGCGGCGAGTCCTGCGGCGGCGAGGTCCGGGGAGTCGCCCGCCGCGCGGTCCGTCCCCGGCATCCCCGCCATCCCGGGCATCCCCGCCATGTCGGCCGTGCCGGGTGCCCCTGCGGTGGCGGCCGAGGGCGCCGGCGGGACGGTCAGCGCCATCCCGAGCACGAGCAGCACGGGCACGCAGGACGCGAGCAGCCAGCGGCGGGCGAGCGGATGCGCGAGCGGTCCGGCGAAGGACGGGCGGTCGGTGGGCGGAGCGGTCATCGGCGGTTCTCTCCCGGGGCGGGCGCGGTTCGGCGGGCGCCGGGGCCGCAGCCAGCGGGACCCGGCCCGGCACCCGATCAGGAGACCGCCGCCGGCCCGCGCGATAACCGAAATCTCCGCGCCCGTGCCGTCCGCCCCGGCCGCGCCCCGTCCGCCCCGGCCGACCGGGTCCCGCCCGCCCGGGCCGAGGGCGTCCCCGGGTCCGCCACCGCCGACCGGTCGCGCGCTACTCGCCCCAGGGGCAGGACGCGGCGTCGCGTTCCAGGGCGGTCACACCGTCGGCGCGGCGCTCGCGGAGCAGCTCGCCGCCGAGCGAGTAGCGGGGGGCGGCGGCCTCGGACCGGGCGGCGCGTTCCACGATCGCGTCGACGAGGGTGCGGACCATGTCCAGGACCATGTCCAGGCGGGGGTGGGCGGCGTGGATCCGCGGCGCCCAGCCGGCGACGAGGTCAGCCTTGCGCCCGAAGTCGGCGCCGACGCCCTCGCGGGTGAGGGCGCAGAGCAGACCGCGGCGCTCGGCGATGCCGGGCGAGGTGTGCAGGGCGATCGCCTCCCACACCCGGTCGACGTCCGCCTCGGGGACGTGGTGACTACGCAGCAGTTCGGCCGCCAGGTCGGCGCCCTCCACCTCGAACCGGGCCTCCCCCTTGGCGAGTTCGCCCGCGCCCAGGTCGTGCAGGACGGTGGCGGCGAACAGCAGGTCGCGGTCGTAGGCGGCGTCGTCCAGGCAGCCCTGGTGGGCGGCGAGGAGTTCGGCGAACAGGAAGCTGCGCACGCTGTGGTTGACCAGCGAGGGGCTCTCTGAGGTCCGCGCGGCGGCGAGGACGGCCTCGGCCAGCGGGCCGGTCGGCAGGTCGAGCGAGAAGGAGTCCATGTCCGCAGGCTACGGAGCCGGTGCCGGACCGCGACAGTGGCACGCGGGCCGGTCAGCGCTAGGATCGTGCCATGATCGAAGCGTCGCCCGAACCCCACCGGATCGCGGTGCTGGCCCTGCCCGGGGTCCTCCTGCTCGACCTCGGCATTCCGGTGCAGACCTTCGGGCCCGACCCGCACTACCGCGTCACCGTCTGCGCCGATCCGTCGGCCGGACCGGTCTTCGCCGACGGGGTCGGCCTCGCCACCTCGGCCGGGCTGGAGGCGCTGCGGGACGCCGACACCGTCGTCGTCCCGGGCTACGAGGACCCGGAAGCGTCGCTTCCCGGCACGGCGCTGGCGGCGCTCCGCTCGGCGCACGCGCGCGGGGCGCGGCTGGTGTCGATCTGCACCGGAGCGTTCACCCTGGCGGCCACCGGGCTGCTGGACGGCCGCCCCGCGACCACCCATTGGCGCGACGCCGCGGCGCTGCAG
>NZ_JZWY01000789.1:0-539 GCF_000966955.1 Streptomyces sp. NRRL S-495 | reverse complement strand
CCGGTACCCGCGGGTCGACGTCCGGCCGAACCTGCTCTTCGTCGACGACGGCGACATCCTCACCTCCGCCGGGGTGACCGCCGGGGTGGACCTCTGTCTGCACATCATCCGGCGGGACCACGGTGCAGCCGCCGCCAACGCCCGCGCCCGGGCGCTCGTCGCCCCGCCCCAACGCCCCGGCGGCCAGGCCCAGTTCTTCGAACGCCTCCGGCCGGACGCGCGCGGGGACGAGCTCGCGGCGGTGCGCGCCTGGATGCTCGACAACCTCGCGCACCGGCAGAGCGTCGACGAACTCGCCCGGCGCGCGCACATGTCCCGCCGGACGTTCATCCGCCGCTTCCAGCAGGAGACGGACAGCTCCCCGATGGCCTGGCTGACCGCCGCCCGCCTCGACTGGGCCCGCGAACTCCTGGAGACGGGCCCGACCCCGGTCGAACAGGTCGCCCGCCTCAGCGGCCTGGGCAGTCCCGCCGCCTTCCGCGCGACCTTCCACCGCCACGTCGGCACCTCCCCGGCGGAGTACCGGGCCACCTTCCGGG
>NZ_JZWY01000788.1:0-3048 GCF_000966955.1 Streptomyces sp. NRRL S-495 | reverse complement strand
CCAGGTCGGTGCCTTCCAGTTGCGCCCGGGGGACGGCTTTTCCTGTTGGCGGCGTTGTGTCCGGAGTTGTCCGCGCGTCGCTCTTTGCCGAGACTTTCCGTATGCGGGTCTGGACCATGCGTAACGCCGGTGGAAGTATGGGCCGCGCCAACGGGCGGCAGGGGCTGCCCCGACGACTTTCCAGGGGGAAATCATGCGAGTCGGTACCCGTGTGCGCGCGGCCTCGGCGGCGGCCGTGGTGGTCGTGGCAGGTCTCTCGTCCGTCATGGTCGGAGCCGGTTCCGCCCAGGCCTCGGCGGCGAGTTGTCCCGCCGGCGGTCAGGTGCTCGGGCCCATCCAGAACATTCTGGTGGGCACGCAGACGATCGGTAAGTTCTACCTCGGCTGGAACTGCAACGGTGCCTACACCGAGGTCAATCTGTGGAACACCAACTACGTCAACAACTGGAGTTTCGGCCAGGTCGACGTGAAGTCCAGCTCGGACTACAAGGCGAACAGCAACCGGCCGATTCTGAATGCCGGAACCTATTGGTTCGACGCCGGTTTCATCCCGGTGACCGGTGTTTCCAATACCCGCCTCTACAAGGGCAACTGGAACTTCACCGCCAACGGCCACTCGTGCTCCGGCGAAACGCCGACGTGGAACTTCTCCAACGGCAGCTACACCGGGCCGAGCACCCTCCCGCACTGCAGCTGACACCCGAGGACCGACCGGACGGCCCCGTTTCCCAGGATCGGGGCTGTCCGTCCGCGCTTTCGGCGGGCGGCCTGGCAAGTCTGTGAGCGTCAGGGCGTCAGGGCGTGAGGGCGTGAGGTCGGCTCAGCGGCGGGGCGGCAGCCGGTGGAGCCGCACCTCGGTGAGCCGCCCGTCGTCCAGCCGGGCGGTGAGGTAAGTGGCGAAGGGCTGGCTGCGCCGGTCGGTCGGCGAGCCGGGGTTGAGCAGCCGCAGGCCGCCCGGCGCGAGGCTGTCCCAGGGGATGTGGCTGTGCCCGAAGACCAGCACATCGGTGTCGGGGAACCGGGCCTCGCAGCGTTGTTCCCGGTCCCGGGCCGGTCCGGTCTCGTGCACCACCGCGAAGCGGACGCCCTGGAGCCGCACCCGGGCGATCTCGGGCAGCTGCTCCCGCAGCGCCGCCCCGTCGTTGTTCCCGTGCACGGCGACCAGCCGCTCGGACCGGGACCGGAACAGGTCGAGGGTGGCGGTGTCGACCCAGTCGCCGGCGTGGAACACGACGTCGGCCTCGTCGAGGGCGTCGAGCAGCGGCGCGGGCAGGGCCCGGGCCCGGGTCGGGAGGTGGGTGTCGGAGGTCAGCAGCAGTCGCATCACGGTGAGAACGACCGGCCCGCCCCCGGGGCTCCGGGGGTGACCCGGGAACCACCCGGTCGGCGTCCCGCGCCCGGACGGCCGACCCTGTTCACCCGACCGGATTCCCTTGCCCTCGGCGCCGATCGGGGTGATCCTTCGCCAATGGAGATGCCGCCGCGGGTGATCGAGCTGGATGACCTGACCCTTCGCCGTTTCGATCCCGAGGGGGACCGTGCGGAGCTGTTCGAGGTCATCGACACGGCCCGGGGACACCTCCGACCGTGGATGACGTGGGTCGACGAGCACACCCCGGAGCGGACCGCCGAATTCCTGGCGCGGCGCCAGGAGGCTTGGGAGGCGGGCCGGGACTACACCTTCGCGGTGGTGCTCGGAGGGGCGATAGTCGGCGCCTGCCAGCTGTTCCGGCGGGAGGGCGGTCCGGGCGGGGTCATGGAGATCGGCTACTGGCTGCATCCGGTGGCCACCGGGCGCGGTGTGGCCACCCGGGCCGCGGGTGCCCTGGTCGCCGAGGCCTTCCGGTTCCCGGGCGTGGACCACGTCGAGATCTCCCACGACCCGGCCAATCACGCGAGCGGCGCCGTCGCGGCCCGGCTGGGCTTCGCCGAGGACCGCCGCCGCCCGGCCGGGACCGGCGAGGAGCTGGTCTGGCGGCTGGGCCGCCAGGAGGGTGTGGTCGAGCAGGGCGTGGTCGAGGAGAGTGTGGTCAAGCAGGGTGTGGTCAAGAACAGGAAATCTTTCGGTTCTCACCCGCCGAAGTGACGTCGTCTCACCGGCGGGTGCTGAAGATCTTCCGGTGGGTGGGGTGTCAGACGGCGGAGCTGCTCGCCGGGTGGCGCTCGGCCCCGGCCCCCTCCCCGTTGGTCCGGCACACGCTGCAGGTGTGCCAGCCCGGCCGGTCCAGGCCGGACCGGTGCGGGGCGAGGGTCATCTCGGAGGTGTCCAGCCCGCACAGGGTGCGGGGGCCGCAGACGCCGGAGGCCTCCGCGGGGGCGGCGTGCGCGCGGCGCACCGGGCTCTCGGGATCGGTCGGGTTACGGCCGGGTCCCAGGACCCGGACATTGGTCGGTGTGTCAGATTCCAGTACGACAACGGTGTCCATCCCCCCACCGTTCCCGTCGGGTCGTCGGGCTGCACCCGCACGTGGCATCCGGACCAACCGGCCGGACGGCGGCCGCCGGACCCCCGGCGCCGGGGCGGGTGCCCGCGCCCCGGCGCCGGTACTACGCTGGCGGGGCCGTCCAGTGGGGAGTGCCCGGGAACATGTTTGTGAAGATCTGCGGTCTGAGCACCGCTGTGGATGTGGCCGCGGCCGTCGCGGCCGGTGCCGACGCGCTGGGCTTCGTGCTGACCGAGAGCCCGCGCCGGGTGGAGCCCGGGCTGGTGCGGGAGTTGGTGGCGGCGGTGCCCGAGGAGGTGCTGACAGTGGCCGTGTTCCGGGAGGAGCCGGCCGCGTACGTGCGCGCGGCGGTGCGCGCGGCCGGGGTCCGGGCGGTGCAGTTGCACGGCAACCACCCGGCGGGCGCCTTCGCGGAGCTGTCCGACCTGGGACTGCCGCTGATCCGGGCGACCTCGGCGGCGAAGGCGGCCGGCGCGGACTGCGGGGACTTCGGCGAGGAGCTGCTGCTGCTCGACGCACCGGTGCCGGGCGCCGGGGAGCCGTGGGACTGGGCCGAACTGGGTGCCCGCCCGCCGGCCGGGAAGTGGCTGCTGGCGGGCGGGCT
>NZ_JZWY01000787.1:0-9875 GCF_000966955.1 Streptomyces sp. NRRL S-495 | reverse complement strand
GTCTCAGCCCGGCGAACGTCCGTGAGGCCGTCGCGGCCGCGAACCCGTGGGGCGTGGACGTCTCCAGCGGGGTCGAGGTCCGGCGCGGGGTCAAGGACCCCGACCTGATCACCGAGTTCGTCCACGCCGCCAAGTCCCGCTGAACCCCCGTCGGCCCGCCCGGGCGCGGGGCGGAGCGGCGGGTCCGCCGCTCCGCCCCTGGCGGCACCGTCACCCGGACCTCTCCGGCTCCCCCTTCTCGGCTTCTCCGGACTCCTCGGGCGGCCGGGTCCGCTGGGTCGGCAGGCCGGTGCGTTCGTTCTGCAGGTCCCACAGCTCCCTGAACCGCCCGGCCCCGTCGGCGACCAGTTCGGCGAAGGTCCCTCCTGGAGGACCCGGCCGTTCTCCAGGACCACGATCCGGTCCGCGACGGCCACGTTGGTGAGGCGGTGGGTGACCAGGACGACCGCGCGCTCCCGGGCGACCGCCCGCAGGTTCTGGAAGATCCGGTGCTCGGCGCGCGGGTCGAGCGCGGCGGTCGGCTCGTCCAGGACGAGCAGCCCGGCCTCGCGGTGGAAGGCCCGGGCGATGGCCAGGCGCTGCCACTGCCCGCCGGACAGTTCCTCGCCGCCCAGCCACTCCACCGCCAGCAGGGTGGACAGGCCCCGGCGGAGCTTGGCGACGACGTCGGAGGCCCCGGAGGCCTCGGCGGCGCGCAGCACCGCCGCATCGCCCTCGGGCGTGGGCTGGCCCAGCGTGATGTTCTCGCGGCAGGTCAGGGGCCAGCGCGCGTAGTCCTGCGGGACCACGGCGACCTGGCGCCACAGGGCGTGCGGGTCGAGCTCGCGGGTGTCGCGCCCGTCCCAGCGCACCGCTCCGGCGTCCGGGAGGTAGAGGCCGGCCAGGAGCTTGGAGAGGGTGGTCTTGCCGGAGCCGTTCTCGCCGACCAGGGCGAGGATCTCCCCGCGCTCGACGTGCAGGCTCACCCCGTCCAGCGCCTTGCGGTCGGCGGCGGGGTAGCCGTAGCTGAGGTCCTCCACCGCGATCCGCTCCGGTGCTCCGGGCGTTCCGGCGCCGCGCTCGGGCCGGTGGCCGCCGGCGGTGTCGAGGAAGTTCGACCAGTCGTCCAGGTACATGCCGGTGCGGAACAGGTCGGCGCCGTAGCCGACGATGCCGCGCAGGCTGGTGCCGACGGCGGCCAGCGCGAACACCGCGGCGCCGCCGCGCGGCAGGCTCATCCGGCCGGTGCTGACCAGCCACAGCATCGCCGCCCAGACCAGGGCCGTCCCGAGCCCGGAGGCGGCGGCGCCGACCACCGACACCCGGGCGCTGCGCCGCGCCGCCTGCCGCGAGTTGGCGTCCAGCCGCCGTCCGACGTGGTCGTACTTGCTGAGCAGGAACTCGCCCATGGTGTCGGAGCGGACCTGGTCGGCGTTGCGCTTGAGGTGGATGTACCAGCGCAGGTTGGCCATGATCCGGCGGTCGCCGATCGCGGCCCGGTTGGCCAGGAACTGGACCCGGGCGGCGTGCACCGAGGCGATTCCCTGGGGCAGCGCCGCCAGTACCAGCAGGGGGAGCAGCGCGGGGTGGAGCACGGTCAGCACGCCGGCCGCGCCGAGCAGGGAGGCGAGGGAGGCGAGCAGGTTCTGCGCCTCGCCGACGATGTCCACGCAGACCTCGGCGCCCCGGTCGGCGGCCTCCAGCTCGTCGTTGTAGCCGGCGTGGTCGTAGGCGGTCAGCTCGGCCGCGACGGTGGCGCGCAGCACCGAGGCCTCCGCCTCCCGGGAGATGCGCGGCGAGAGGTGGATGGTGATGGACTGGATGGTGATGCCCAGCAGGGAGCGGGCGCCGGCGGCCGCCGCGATCACGACGATCGACGGTGCGGCGTGGGCGAGTTTGGCGCCGACCTGGCCGGGGCCGAACAGGGCCGAGATCGTCCCGGTGGTCGCGAACAGGCCGGCCGCGCCGAGGACGGCGGACACCGCCTGGCAGGCGAGGAGCAGGGCGACGGAGGTGCGGTCGATGCGCCAGCCGAGGCGGAAGGCGCGGACGACGAGCGCGGGCAGCCGGCGGGCCATCGCGCTGACGCTGATCGCCTCGATCGCCTCGATGCGGCGCCCGTCGGCGAGCCACTGCAGTTCCTCGTCGGAGGTTCCGGTCGAGGTCGTCGTGGTGCTCAAGCGTTCGCCTCCTGCTGCGGTGCGAGGGCCGGCCGGGCCGACGGGACGGGTGGGGACACGGGGACAGGTGGGAGGTGGATCGCCGGGGTGGGGTGACAGGCCACGGGGCCTCCAGTCGCGGAGCGGTGCGCGGACGGGCGGAAGTACCGGGCCCGGCCATGGCGAATCAGCACAACTCGGCTTCCAGGAAACCGAGTTGGCGAATCCGTCACGGTCGGGGTGGGGTCCGATGATGGTGCTGTTCGAGCGCGTCGTTCAAGCGGATTTCCCTCCGGGCGAGCCCGGGTCGAACAGGGACTTTTCGAGCACGCCCCCGGTGGTCCGGGGCCGCCCCGCGCCGGGGGCGGACGGCGTGTCGGGCGGGCGGCCGCGAGCCGGGGCGGCCCTCCTCGGATTCACTCGTTCGGATGGTCGGATGTCGGGGCGGTTTGCCGCCCCGTCGGGCTTGACGGTCCGTCGGTTGCCTCCCTAATTGGTCCAGACCCTCGCAATTGGTCCAGACCTATTGACGTGCCCGGCCGCCCCTCCTACGATCCGGACCGGCACAGCCCCACATGTCCCCCACCTCACCCAGAGCCGGGCGTCACGCCCCCACGCGTCGGTCTTGTCCCTGGCGCTCGGCGGGAAGGGAGCACAGCATGTTCCGTCGAAGGTCGCGCACCCCGGATCCGCAGCCCCGGGCCACCCTGGAACGCGCCGCCCGGACGTACCGGACCGGCCGCGCCGCCCGGTCCGGACCGAGCGCGGTGAACCGCTCCCTCGCGCTGGTCAGCGCCGCCGCCGTGATCGGCGCCGGCCTCGTCGTGGCCGGCAATGTCACCGCCGGTGCGGCGGTCCCCAACCTGCTGGCCAACCCCGGCTTCGAGAACGGACTCTCCGACTGGACGTGTTCCGGCGGCTCCGGCGTCGCCGTCGGCAGTCCGGTGCACTCCGGCTCCTCCGCGCTCAAGGCCACGCCGGCCGGCTCGGACAGCGCCCAGTGCACCCAGACCGTCAGCGTGTTGCCCAACTCGCAGTACACGCTGAGTGCCTACGTCCAGGGCAGCTACATCTACCTGGGCGCCACGGGCACGGGCCTGAGCGGCGCCCAGTCCACCTGGACGCCTAGCAGCGCCTCCTACAGCCAGCTCAACGTCGGCTTCAGCACCGGACCGAGCACCACCTCGGTGACGATCTTCCTGCACGGCTGGTACGGACAGCCCGCGTACTATGCGGACGACGTGGTGCTCAGCGGCCCCGGCGGCACCACGACGCCGCCGACCACGCCTCCCACCACCCCGCCGACCACCCCGCCCACGACGCCGCCGACCACGCCGCCGACCGGTGACACCTGCCCCACCAAGCCCCGCCCCGCGGGCAAGGTCCTCCAGGGCTACTGGGAGAACTGGGACGGCGCCTCCAACGGCGTGCACCCGGGCATGGGCTGGGTCCCCATCACGGACAGCCGGATCGCCGCGCACGGCTACAACGTCATCAACGCCGCCTTCCCGGTGATCCTCTCCGACGGCACCGTCCTGTGGCAGGACGGCATGGACGCCGGCGTCAAGGTCTCGACCCCCGCCGAGATGTGCCAGGCCAAGGCGGCCGGCGCGACGCTGCTGATGTCGATCGGCGGCGCCGCGGCGGGCATCGACCTCGGCTCCAGCACCGTCGCGGACAAGTTCGTTGCGACCGTCGTCCCGATCCTGAAGAAGTACAACTTCGACGGCATCGACATCGACATCGAGACCGGCCTCTCCGGCAGCGGCAGCATCGGCACGCTGTCCGCCTCCCAGTCCAACCTGATCCGCATCATCGACGGAGTCCTCGCCCAGATGCCCGCGGGCTTCGGTCTGACGATGGCCCCCGAGACCGCGTACGTCACCGGCGGCAGCGTCACCTACGGCTCGATCTGGGGCGCCTACCTGCCGATCATCAAGAAGTACGTGGACAACGGCCGCCTGTGGTGGCTCAACATGCAGTACTACAACGGCAGCATGTACGGCTGCTCCGGTGACTCCTACCAGGCCGGCACCGTCCAGGGCTTCACCAAGCAGACCGAGTGCCTGAACAACGGCCTGACCATCCAGGGCACCACCATCAAGGTGCCCTACGACAAGCAGGTGCCCGGTCTGCCGGCCCAGCCCGGCGCGGGCGGCGGCTACATGGCGCCGAGCCTGGTCAGCCAGTCGTGGGGGGCCTTCGGCGGCGCCCTGAAGGGCCTCATGACCTGGTCGATCAACTGGGACGGCTCGAAGGGCTGGAGCTTCGGCGACAACGCGAAGTCCCTCCAGGGCCGTTGATGCCCCAGTGACACCGCGCTGACGTCGAGCGGACCGCCCGTTGCGGCAAGGGGTCCCGGGAGCACGTGATGCTCCCGGGACCCCTTCGTCGTCCGGTCGCCCAGGTCGCCGGCGTGGCCCCGGTCCGGGAGGGGGTTCAGTCGACCAGCGCCCGGAGGGCCAGGCCGGTGTACAGCAGGAGCAGCGGGATCGCGAAGCCGCCGAAGACGGCGGGCAGGACGGACTCCGGGCTGCCGATGCCGACGCCGGTGAGCAGCGGGCGGATCCACAGGAAGAGGAGGGTGGCCAGGACGGGGAGGGCGGTCTGGGCGAGGGGGCGCCAGGCCAGGTCGTGCAGTTGGTCCGCTTCCGCCGCGACGGACAGCGGCACCACGAAGCAGACGAAGAACACGCCGAAGAACAGCAGCAGGAAGAGGCGCATGCCGCCGATCGTCGTGCCGGTGTCGACGTGCTGGGAGAGGTCCGAGGTGCGTACCAGGGAGCCCAGTTGGGGCGCCGACGGGGCCCACAGGACCTGCACCCGGTCGTCGGTGCGGGGCTCCTCGTAGGTGTCGGCGCCCCAGGCGGTGATCCGGCTGCCGTCGGGGAGGACGAGTTCCAGATCGGAGTCGTAGTGCGTCACCACGCCGTCGGAGTCCTCGACCGCCCCGGCGTCCGTCACCCCGACCACTGTCGCGGTGGACAGCACCGCGCCCGCGTTCTTGAGCGCGCGCACGTCCTCGCCGCCGTCCATCGCGTGCAGGGCGCCCGGGAGCGCGGCCGCGAACGGCAGCAGCAGGAGGACGGCGGTCACTCGCACCCAGACCCAGGGGGTCGCGTCGAAGGTCAGCGGCACCCGGAACCGAGCGGGCCGGTGTCCTTGGACAGGGAGACCCGGCGGCGCTTGCGCCGGGCCCGCACCCGGACGGCCTTGGACGCCCACAGTGCCGCCACCCGCAGCCAGAGCAGGCCGATGCCGATCCGGCCGAGGGTGTCGAGCGTGGTCAGCGGCTGGCGGGTCCCGCCGCCCAGGCCGAACGCCCAGACGATCGCGACGGACAGGACCGCCCACGCACCCACCGCACTCACCCGCGCCGTCCAGACCAGCACGTGCCCCACCGCCCCCGATGTCGATCATCCGGGCGGGATCCTCCCACACCGAGGTTTCGGGCCTGCGGTGCGGGGCGGGGCGGCGCGGGACCGGGCTCCGGCCCGGGTGAGGGGTGGTCGGTGCCGGTCGGTCAGCGGTTCTCGACGACGACCTTCTCGATCACGACGTCCTGCACCGGCCGGTCGTTGCGAGGGTTGGTCTCCGTGGTGGCGATGGCGTCGACGACCTTGCGGCCGGCGTCGGTGGTGACCTCGCCGAAGATGGTGTGCTTGCCGGTGAGCCAGGTGGTCGCCCCGACGGTGACGAAGAACTGGGAGCCGTTGGTGCCCGGCCCGGCGTTGGCCATCGCGAGCAGGTAGGGCCTGGTGAACGCGAGGTCCGGGTGGAACTCGTCCGCGAACTTGTAGCCGGGCCCGCCGGTGCCGTTGCCCAGCGGGTCGCCGCCCTGGATCATGAAGCCCTCGATGACGCGGTGGAAGACCGTGCCGTCGTAGAGCGGTTCCTTGCTCTTCTGGCCGGTGGCGGGGTCGATCCACTCCCGTTCGCCGGTGGCGAGTTCCACGAAGTTCTTGACGGTCTTGGGGGCGTGTTCCGGGAACAGCCGGATCTCGATGTCGCCCTGGTTGGTCTTCAGTGTCGCGTACAGTTCTTCCGCCATCACAAGTTCCTTGTCGGGTCCGACTGATGGGGCCAGTCTTGCGGCCGGACCGGGGGCCTCGGGGGCGGCGACACGGGATCTCACCCGATCGGGTGGCTTCGGCGGCCGGGGCCCGTCGCGGGTCGGTCAGAGCGGGTGGCCCGCTCCGTCGGTGTTCAGGCTCTGGGTGTTGAACCTGATCTGCCAGACGACCACCCGTCCGTCCGCGAACTCGCAGACGACGGCGCCGTCCTGCCAGATGCCGTCGGTGTCGTACCACTGACTGCCCAGCGGGTCGCCCTGGTTGAGGTGCACGTCGTGGACGCCGAGGCCCGTGGTGAAGCGCTGGCCGAAGACGTAGATCCGGTCGGCGGAGCGGAGCAGGGGCTCCAGCACGTCGAGCGCGTTGTCGCCGTTGCTGGCCACCCACGGGTACACCGCGACGGGGCGGTTCGGCAGCCTGTGGAGCAGCGCCACCAGCCGGTCGGCCACGGTCGGGCCGAACGCCGGCGCGCCGACGGGCTGCTTCTGCAGCAGCGAGACCACCCGCAGCACCAGCCCCCTGAGGGCGCGCAGCCAGTCCGGGTCGCGGAGCAGCGGGCTGCGGGCGTAGTCCAGCGCGCCGGAGGTGGATGAGGACTCGAGTCGCTGGAAGCCGTCGGGGAGCTGGGGGAGGGAGCCCAGGTCGGAGCGGTGCAGGCCGTCCACCAGCCGGTAGGAGACGCCCACGCTGCCGGGCGCGTCGACGTCGAGGGCGGCCTCGAAGGTGCCGGTGGGCGTCGTGAGGGTCAGATGGCCGTGGTACCACTGGCCGAAGTCGTGCGAGGGGTCGCGGGAGAAGTCCTGGAAGGTGCCGACGGCCACGCCGTACAGGGGAAGGGGCATGGCCCAGGTTTGCACGCCGCGGGCGCGTGCGCGCACAGGCGCGGCCGGGCGCGCGTGGCCTTGCTCCGGGCGTGTCCCTGCCTGGGGCGGTCTGCCCCGAGGGCGGTCCGGCCCGGGCACCCCGGAGTGCGGGGCGCCCGGGCCGGACCGACGGGTTTCGGGCGGGTTCGGGCGGATTCTGGCAGGTTCGGGCGGGCTCAGTAGGTGAGGAGGCCCGGGTCGGAGAGGCCGGGGGCGCCGGTCTCGACGTGGCCGGCGAGGCGGCGGACGAAGTCGGCCGTCACGGAGGAGGTGACGGTGACGTCGTACCAGTTGCGGCAGCCGCGCAGGTCCACGGTGTACCCGACGGTCGCGCCCCGGCGGACGGTGACGGTCTGCGGGGTGCCGCCGTAGGCGTTGGCGACGGTGAGGACGGCGTCGGCGCCGGCGGGGTTGGTGAAGGTGAGGTCGAGGTTGCCGGTGGTCGGGTTGTGGCGCGCGGAGACCTCGGGCCCGGCGGTCTTGCCGGGGTTGCGGAAGCGGCGCAGGAAGCCGTTGGGGCCGTGCACGGTGAGGTCCGTGAGGCCCTTGGAGTAGGTGGTGTTCCAGGCGTCGGAGATGTTCTTGCCCGCCTCCGCGGTGTAGGTCCACGGACCGTCGGTGCGGTTGGGCGAGGTGACCAGGAACTGCGCGCCGGCCGCCGCCCCGCCGCTGAAGGCCAGGCGGTACTTGCCGGTCGCGATGTCGGCCGAACCGTCCACGTACGGTGCGTACTTGAGCGGACGGGTGGGCTTGGTGCCGGCCTCCTGCTTCGGCATGGTGCCGACGGCCGGCGGGGCGGGCACGTAGTCCGGGTGCCGGTTGGCGTCCTGCGGGCGGTAGCCGGCGGTGGACGGCAGGGCCGCGGGCGCCGGGTTGGAGGCGGTGAAGTCGAAGGCGGTGGTCAGGTCGCCGCAGATCGCGCGCCGCCAGGGCGAGATGTTGGGCTCCAGCACGCCGAAGCGGCGCTCCATGAAGCGGATGATCGAGGTGTGGTCGAAGGTCTCCGAGCAGGTGTAGCCGCCGGTGCTCCAGGGCGAGACGACCAGCATCGGCACCCGCTGGCCCAGGCCGTAGGCGCCGGCGCCGTAGCCGATGCTGCCGCCGTAGTAGTCCGCGCCGGTGGCGACGGTCGACAGGCCCTGGGAGGCGGAGGAGGGCGGGAACGGCGGCACCACGTGGTCGAAGAAGCCGTCGTTCTCGTCGTAGGTGATGAACAGCGCCGTCCGGGCCCAGACATCGGGGTTGGAGGTGAGCGCGTCCAGGACCTGCGAGATGTACCAGGCGCCGTAGTTGGCAGGCCAGTTGGGGTGCTCGGTGAACGCCTCGGGGGCGGCGATCCAGGAGATCTTCGGGAGCGTGCCGGCCTGCACGTCGCGCCGCAGGAGGTCGAACAGGCCGTCGCCCGCCTTGGCGTTGGTGCCGGTGCGGGCCTTGTCGTACAGCGGGCTGCCGGGCTTGGCGTTGCGGTAATTGTTGAAGTACAGCAGCGAGTTGTCGCCGTAGTTGCCGCGGTAGGGGTCGTTGATCCAGCCCCAGGAGCCGGCCGCGTCCAGGCCGTCGCCGATGTCCTGGTAGATCTTCCAGGAGACGCCGGCCTGCTCCAGCCGCTCGGGGTAGGTGGTCCAGCCGTACCCGGCCTCCTGGTTGCCGAGCACCGGGCCGCCGCCGGTGCCGTCGTTGCCGGTGTGGCCCGTCCACATGTAGTAGCGGTTCGGGTCGGTGGAGCCGATGAACGAGCAGTGGTAGGCGTCGCAGAGGGTGAACGCGTCGGCGAGCGCGTAGTGGAACGGGATGTCCTGGCGGGTCAGATAGGCCATCGTGGTGGCCGTCTTGGCCGGCACCCACTGGTCGTACTTGGCGTTGTTGAACGCCTTGTGGCCGCCGGCCCAGTCGTGGTTGAGGTCCTGGACGAACTGCATGCCCAGGTTGTTCACCTGCGGGCGGAACGGGAGGATCTCCTTGCGGGCGGAGTCCGTCTGGTACCAGACCGGCTTTCCGCTCGGCAGGGTGACCGGGCGCGGGTCGCCGAAGCCGCGCACGCCCTTCATCGCGCCGAAGTAGTGGTCGAACGAACGGTTCTCCTGCATCAGCACGACGATGTGCTCGACGTCCTGGAGAGTCCCGGTGGCGCCGGCCGGGGCGATCGCGGCGGCACGCGCGATGCTCTGCGACAACGACGAGAACGCGGCGGTGGCGCCCGCCAGTTGGAGGAAACGGCGCCGGTTCAGCTCAGCCATGGGTGGGAGACCTCTGCCTGTCATGGGGGGTGGAGGAACGGTGCCTGAAGAGGACAGCGGCTACGGGGTACGTCCGGGCCGACCACCGGTGTCCGGTTGCTGTACGTCAGAAGAACGCCTCGACTTGTATGGACATCCTGTGGCGCCCCCGGGGGAGTGCGGCAGGGGTCGTGCGTCACCTGTGGCGGGCGTCACAGTGCGGCCGTGCGACCGTGCGGCCCCCCGGGGGGGTGTGCGGCGGACCTGCGGTGCTGCGGTTCTGTGAGAGGGTCGGCCCATGGAACAGCGCGTTTTGGGACGAACCGGCCGATCTGTCGCGGTCGTGGGACTCGGCACCTGGCAGCTCGGTGCCGACTGGGGCGACGTTCGGGAGGAGGACGCCCTGGCGGTGCTGGACGCCTCGGTCGAGGCCGGTGTCACCCTCTTCGACACCGCCGACGTCTACGGGGACGGCCGCAGCGAGCAGCTGATCGGCCGCTACCTGAAGGGCCGTCCGGATGCGGAGGTGTTCGTCGCCACCAAGTTCGGCCGCCGGGCCGAGCAGCGACCGGAGCACTACAGCCT
>NZ_JZWY01000779.1:0-3430 GCF_000966955.1 Streptomyces sp. NRRL S-495 | reverse complement strand
CGGCCACCCACACCGGCCGCGAGGACATCCGGCTCGGCAACGCCACCTGGCTGTCCACCTGGCGGGTCAACGTCCGGATGGCCGAGCGCTACCGCGAGGGCCGGGTCCTGCTGGCCGGGGACTGCGCCCACGTCCACCCCACGGCGGGCGGGCTGGGCATGAACACCGGCATCCAGGACGCCTGGAACCTCGCCTGGAAGCTCGGCCATGTGGTGCGCGGACTCGCCGCGCCCGCGCTGCTGGACACCTACCAGGAGGAGCGGCTGCCGATCGCCGCGTGGACCCTCGACGTCACCAGCGCCGGGATGGCGGCCGTGATGGACGGGATCGACACGCCCGGCATCGGGGTCGAGGCCGGCGGGGTCGGCGACTTCACCGGACTGTCCCTCGGCTACCGGTGGAGCAGCCTCGCCGGAGGCGCCCCGGCCGAGGGCGACCCGGAGGCGCTGCTCCGGGCCGGGGACCGGGCGCCCGACGGCCCCTGCCCGGGACCGGACGGCGCCCCGGGCCGGCTCTTCGAGCGGTTCGCCGGCGACGACTTCACCCTGCTCGTCCTCGGTGCGGGCGCCCGCCCCGAGTTCGCCGGACTGCCCGGCCACGTCCGGCCGGTGCGGGTCGAGGACCGGGACGGCGAGGTCCGCCGGGCCTATGGCGTGACCGGGGAGGCCCTGGTCCTGGTCCGGCCGGACAACCACATCGCGCTGGTCACCCCGGCCGCCGAGCCCGGCCCGGTGCACGCCTACCTGGCGCGCCTGGCCGCCACCGGGTGATCAGGGCCTCGGCACCGGTGGCGCGGTGCACCGTCAGGTAGGCGACGCCCTCCGCCCCCGCCGCCACCGCGCGCTCGGCGCCGCGCGGCAGCAACCGCAGCGCGCCCGGCTCCAGTGCGTGCTCGACGCCCGCGCAGCGCAGGGTCCCCCGCCCGGCGAGGCCCAGCACCAGCACGTCCAGGTCGGGTTCGACATGGGCGGCCACGGCCGCCCCGGGGCGCAACCGCACCACGTTGGCGTCCAGTTGGCGCTCGGTGCCGGTCAGCCGCCACAGCGCCCCGGCGGCGTCGGCACCGGCCTCCCGCAGCAGCGCCTCGACCGCCACGCCGTCGCCGAACCCGTCCGGCCCGCGCGACCCGTCAGAATCCCTCATAGCGGACATCCTCCCACCGCACAGCGGCCCTGCCGGGTCCGGGCCCGTCAGTCGATGCTCCCGCCCGTGTTGCGGATCAGCTGCCGGAGCACCTTCAGCGCGGTGACGTAGTCCGCGTCGTCGATGCCCGCGTGGAGGGCGGCGCGGATCGCGGGGGCGTTGCGGGCGAGGTCGACCCGGGCCTGCTCGCCCTCCTCGGTGAGCCACAGCCGCTGCTCGGCGTCCTGGGTCAGCCAGCCGCGCTCCACCAGTACGGCGGCCTCCGCCGTCAGGTCGTCCTCGGACCGGAGGTAGGAGGCCATGGCCGCCCGGAGCTCGGGCACCGTCATGCCCGCCCCGTCCGGCGAGATGTCGTTCTTCGACAGGTTGCGCAGCAGCCAGAACTGCGGCTGGGTGTAGCCCTTCTCGGCCTGTCGGGCCCGGGTGAACGCGATGAGGGCCTCGTAGGCGACACCGGTCCAGTAGGCGGCGGGCTGGCCGGCGAGTTCGGCGTCGGAGATCTGCTGGGTCGACACGGGGGTCCCCTCCTGGTGTCTCGGGTGAGCGGCCCGCACGCGGTGCGGGTCGTACGAGAACCGTAGGACTTGAAGTGCGGTTGAGGGCAAGGGAGGGAAGCCCCGGCGGTCGGCCCTGTCAGCCCCTGGCGGCCTGCTCGGCCAGGGTCACCGGCAGACCGGCCTCGATCCGCCCCAGCAGTCGGCCGCCGTGGACGCCCGGGGTGTCGAAGCCGCGCCACTCGTCCGGGTCGGTGTCGGCCCCGGTCAGCAGCACCTCGGGGACCAGCACCGTCTCCGGGGCGACGGGCACGGCGCCGGGGAAGGGCGCGAGGTACGGCGGGCGGAGCACCGGCCCGAACAGCTCGCCGCCGACGAGGTCCGGCTCGAACTCGGAGGAGAGCACGGTGACCCGGGTCCTGAGGTCCCCGTGGATCATCACCAGCTTGTCCGTCAGATGGCCGACGAAGGCCCCGACCTGGACGTCCCCGCCGACGATCAGCTTGGCGTCGCCCTCCAGGTAGACGGCGGCCGCCCGCAGGTCGCCGAGGACGACCAGCGCGGGGCAGCCGTCGTCGGTGTTGATGACCGCGCCCTCCACCAGCAGGTCGCCGTCCACGATGTAGCCGGTGCCGTCGGGCTCGGCCGCGTCGAGGTCGAGATTGCCCTCGACCGTCAGGGCGCCGGTGTGGACGTCGTACTGCTCCTCGTAGAGGTTCTGGTAGGAGTCGGCGGGCAGGCGGCGCTGCTCGAAGAGCGCCACGGCCTGGTCCCAACTGTGCGGGGTGGTGGTGATGTTCATGGGCGGAACTGTGCCACGGGGCACTGACGGCGGCCGCCACCGGGCGGGCGGCCGCCGACCCGCGGGCGGCTCAGGAACGCGGCTGGTTGATGTTGACCAGCCAGGTGACGCCGAAGCGGTCCGTGCACATTCCGAAGACGTCGCCCCACATCTGCTTGTCCATCGGCACGGCCACCGAGCCGCCGCCGGACAGCTTCTCCCAGTAGCCGCGCAGCTCGGCGTCGTCCTCGCCGCTGACGCTCACCGAGATGTTGCCGCCGGGCGTGTGGTCGGTGCCGGGCGGGTTGTCGGCGGCCATCAGGGTGAAGCCGCTGTTGGTGGTCAGCATGCCGTGCATGATCCGGTCGCCGCCCGGGCCCTCCCCGGCGCCGAAGTCGCCGTAGGTGTTGAGGCTCAGCTCGCCGCCGAAGACCTGCTGGTAGAACTCCAGGGCCTGCCGGGCGTCGCCGTTGTAGGTGATGTACGGGTTGAGGATGGACGGCATGATTGATCCCTTTCCTGATTAATTCGGGGGGAATAACCGTTTCCTCAGCCTAGGGAACGCCGGGCCGGGGCGCCGCCCGGCGCGACACGTGCCCCGGCGCCGTCCTGTCGCCCCCGCCGTCGTCCCGTCGCCCCCGCCGTCGTTCTGCCCGAACGGACCTTCCCTTCCGCGGACGCGTCTGGCAGCATCGTCCGCTATTCGGTGATCATGGGCCGGTGACCGGTGGGCCGACTGCTCCGGGGTGCCCGCCGGGGGAGGGGCAGCATGCTGACGCACCGCGAGCGCGGTCGCCGAGGGGACGAGCACCGGCCCGCGCCCTGGGTGCGCACCCGGCTGCGCACGGCGCGTGCGGCCGCCGTGCTCACCGCCGTCCTCACCTTCGTCACCGTCCTCACCGTGACCGCGCTGCCCCGGGCCACCGACCGGGGCGCGAACAGCGCGCTGGCCGCCTTCGCCCAGGACCGCGGCGTCAAGGCGACCAGCCTTCACCCTGTCTCTTATACACAT
>NZ_JZWY01000778.1:0-11574 GCF_000966955.1 Streptomyces sp. NRRL S-495 | reverse complement strand
TTGCGGACATCGTCACGAGGGTCTCCTGGGGAATGCGAGGGAAAAGCGGAAGCAAAATCGGATGATCGTCTTCCCTTCCATTCTCGCCACCGGCCCGTACCCGAATGGTCGCTCCCGGGTACAGGCTCCCCCCGCCGACCCGGCGGCCCGGCGGGGGCTCCTCTCCTCCTCGGGTATGACAGCGGCTCCTCAGTCAGGCGCAGGACCGGCCCCGGCCCCGGTTACTCGACCGCCACGCCCCAGCGCACCGCGAGACCGGCCAGACCGCCCGGCACCGGCGTCCCGCTCGGCGCGAACTGCCAGACTCCGCCGCGCCGTTGGAAGGATCCGACGACCATCGCGCTCTCCGGCACCCCGCCGGTCCCCGGCTCCCAGCGGGCCGGCCCGGCCACGTCGGGGCCGAAGGCGCCGGTCAGCGCCAGCCCGTGCACATAGCCGAGCGGCAGCGTCGGCGGTTCCTCCTCCTCGGTGGACACCGCCACCACCACCTCGTCCACCGCCGGGGCGAGCCGGGCGGTGTCCAGGGTGAGTTCGGCCCGGCGGACCGGTTCGCCCGGCACCGAGCGGGTGGGGTGCAGCCGGACGGCGCCGTCCGGGTCCTGCGGATTGTTGAAGAACACGAAGTGCTCGTCGCCCAGCACCCGGCCGCTTGCGCACACGAACGCCGAGACGTCCAGCTCGACCGGGTCGCCGCCGGCCGTGCGGCTGCCCCAGGAGAGGGCCACGGTGCTGGTGGCGCCCACGGTGCCGGCCGCGGCGCCGTCGGGCCCGCTGCCGTTCCCGTTCCCGTTCGCGGTGCCGCTGCCGCTGCCGTTCCCGTTCCCGCTGCTGTTCGCCCCGCCGCCCGCCGTCCGCTCCCCGAGGCGCCCGCGCAGGCCCTGCTCGGCCAGCAGCTCCACCAGCTCGGGACCGCTCACCAGGGTCAACGGCTTGTTGCGGATGTACTCGTACGAACCCGGCCCGAACCCGGCCGTGGTCACCAGGATGCCCTTGATCGCACCGTGGTGGCGGACCGTGGAGTCGAGGTCCCGCACCGCCGTGGGGGAGACCGTCGAGCGGTAGCGCTTGGCCTGGATGACGATCCGTCCGCCGGTCACCGGATCGAGGTCCTCGGCGACCACGTCCACCCCGGCGTCCCCGCTGCGGGCCGTGGTCATCACCCGGAAGCCGCGCAGCCGGAACAGCTCCGCGATCAGCTCCTCGAACTCGATCGGGTCCATCTCGAAGAGGTCCGGATCGTCCTCGCCGCCCTGCCCCGCCACACTGCCGCCGACCGTCTCCGGCAGCCGGTCCGGCCGCACCTCGTCCAGCCGCTCGGGACGCGCGGACAGCACCCCGCCCAGCCCCTGGAAGCACTCCACGGCCGCCACCCGGTCCAGCGTCAGTCCGGCGAACTCGGCCCGGTCCACCGTCACCGTGGTCAGGAAGCGCTCCGCCTCCCGGCCGGTCGCCGGGTCGATGCCGCGGACGAAGCCGTTCAGCACCACCGAGGCCAGCAGCCCGTCCCCGTCCGCCCGGTACAGCTCGGTGACCACCCGCAGCGCGCTCTGCGCCAGCACCTCCCGGTAGAGCGCCTTGCGCTCGGTCGCCGGGCGGGCCACCTCGGCCTCCCGGTCGTCCGTCTTCACGTACCGCACCCGGCCGGTCGCCGGGACCACGTCCGGGCCCGGCAGCTCCCAGTTCACCACCAGCTGGCGGCTGCTCGCCTCCCAGGCCGCCACCAGCCGGTGCGGGAAGCCCTCCGGCCAGCCCGCCGAGGCGTACAGCACGGCGGAGAAGTACTCCTGCACCGCCTCCGCCTCGCCGGACCGCAGCCGGCGCAGCGACTCCTCGGTCCGGGCGGCGCGCTCCTCGTCCTCCCGGCGGAACCTGGCCACCCACTCCAGGTACTGCCCGTGGTACTCGCCCAGCCGCCGCTGCCGCTCCGCCTCGGCCGCCTGCGCCGCGTACCAGTCCTGCTCGAACCGGGCCCGCGCCTGCGCCACGTACTGCTCGTACCGCTGCCGCACCCCCGGATTGCGGGCCTGCGCCTGGTCCGGCGGCGGCACCTGGTACTGCGCCTGGTCCGGCATCGGCACCGGCTCGCCCAGCCGCCCCGGTTCGAACGGCGGCACCGGGCGCGGGGCCAGCAGACTCTGCGCCCGGAACGCCGGACGGTCCAGACCGGCCGCCAGCAGACCCCGCAACTCCTCCACCCGGCCGTCGAGTTCGGCCGTCCGCCGGGCGGCCTCGGCCTCCCTGGCCTGCTGGTACGACCGCTGTGCCTCCCGCTCGGTGCGGGCCGCCGCCTTCTGCGCCTCGCGCTGCTCGCGCTCCCACCGGCGCTGCTCGGCGGCCTGGGCGCGCCAGCGCGCCTCCTCCCGGCGCTGCTCCTGCCGCTGCGCCTCCGCCCAGACCGCCAGCACCCCGTTGTTCCGCCGCCCCGCCACGTCCACCCCTTCGCTCCACGCCGCTCCGGCCCGGCGCCCGCCTCCCGGCCGCGCCACCGCCCGCGCCCGCCACAATAGAACGTGCACCGGGGGAGCGCGCAAAGGGCCCGCGACCTGCGGCGTCGCCCGGGGGTGAGCGGGGGTGAGCGGGCGTCAGGCCGCGGCGGGGGCGGTCGGCGCGTCCGCGTACCAGCGCCACTCGCCGCGGCGCGGGCGGCCGGGGAGGGCGCTGCGGCCGGTCGCCCACAGCAGGGTCGGCCAGGGGCCGGCGGCGTCGGGCCGGACGTCCGGGAACAGCCGGGCCAGGGTGCGGGCGCAGACCTCGGCCGGCGGCTCCCAGGGCAGGCCGAGGCCCTCGGCCACGTCGTGCAGGTGCACCAGGGTCTCCACCAGGCTCATCGCGACGAAACCGGCCGGGTCGGCCAGGCCCCAGGGGTGGAAGGCCCGGACCTCCGGCCCCCTGGTGCGGGCGATCGAGACCATCAGCCCGCCGCTCGCGGCCAGCACCTCCACCAGCGCCGCCGGTCCGCCCTCCCGTTCGGCGAGGACGAAGTTGTTCGGGCCGCCGGGGTGGGCCCGTTGGGCCACGAACGGCACGTAGCGGTCCTGCGGCGGGTGCTCGGGGCCGAGCTGGGCGGCGTAGGCGAGCAGGTCGTCCGCCAGGTGCTCGACGGTGCTCCAGCAGTCCCAGGTGATGCCGCCGGCCGGCCGGGACCAGTCGGTGCCGGCGGGGGCGGCGCGCAGGGTGTCCACGGCGAGCCGGAGCACGGCGGCGAGGTCGTCCGGGGTCACGGGGCCGGGCGGGACGGGGGCGGGCACGGTGTCGGTGGTGGTCATGCGGCGACGCTACCGCCCCCGGGCCGGGCCCGGGAGCCGGGCCGACCCGGGGACCGGGCGGACCCTGTCGGTGCCACCCGGTAGCCTCGACAGTTCGGGCGACGCGGGCGAGGTCGAGGGTGAGCGGGACGGACGGGTGGGTCTCCACCGGATTGGCGTGGCGGGACGGCCGGGCGGTGCTGAGCGCCGTGCACGGCCTCCGCACGCACGAGCGCGAGGTGGTGCCCGGCACCGAGGTCGGCTGGCGGCTGGGCGGACCGCGCCGCTGCATCGGCGCCCTGCTGGCCGGCCGGGACGAGCGCACACCGTGCCCGCACCGGGCCGGGATCGCGCCGGACGGCGGCGCCGTGCAGTGCCCGCCCTGCCAGAGCGTGGACCGCGGCCTGGCGCTGGCCCGGGACCAGATCCTCGACGACGGCCGCACCTACCGGCTCTATCTCGCCTGGTTCGGCGAGGGCCTGCTGAAGGTCGGGCTGACCGCCGAGCAGCGCGGCACCAGCCGGCTGCTCGAACAGGGCGCGCTCGCCTGGACCTTCGCCGCCCGGGGCGCCCTGCCCTCCGTCCGCCGGGCCGAACTCACCGTCTCCGCCGCCGGGTTGGCCCGGGAGCGGTTCAAGGTCCGGGCCAAGGTGGAGCACTGGTGGGAGCACGGCGACGTTGCCCACCGCCGGGCCGTGCTGACCGACGCCCGCGCCCGCGCGCACGACCTGCTGCACGGCCACGAGCTGGAACTGCTGCCCGGCCACCCGGTGGTCGACCAGGTCGGGCTCTTCGGCCTGACCGGTGGCGCCCCCGCCGTCTACCACGCGGTCGAGGGCCTGGCGGACGGCGCGGTGGTGGCCGGACGGCTGCGCGCGCCGATCGGCCGGCACCTGCTGCTGGACCGGCCGGACGGCGACCCGCCGCTGGTCCTGGACACCCGCCTGCTGACCGGCTGGACCCTCACCCCGGCGCCCGGCCGGCCGCCGTCCGGGCTGGCACTGCTCCCCAGGGCGCGGCCGGAGGCTCCGGACACCCAGGAGGCGCTGTTCTGAGCGGGGCTCGGCGGCCTCCGCTACGCCAGCTTGCTGCGCACCGCGCCCGGCCCGGAACGGGCCCGCCGCGAGACCGGCGGCCGCGACGGCCGGACGTCCGGACGGCTGCCCGCCGTCTCCTCCGGGGTGCCGCCGGCGCGGGCGTTCCCGGCCCGCGCGGCCTTGGCCGTCGCCAGGGCGACCCGCGCCAGCAGCGGGTCCTCCCGGACCCCCGCCGCCCGCTTCGCCGTCTGGCAGTGGGTGCACCAGACCGGCGAGGCCGGCCCGTCGGGGTACACCATCGCCTCCGGCGGCAGGTAGTGGCTACCGCACTCGACGCATTCGAAGACCAGCCTCATCCGACGATCACCGTCCCGGATCCGTGGCACCGACCGCATGGCGACCAGAAGGTGTGGATCTTCGGCACCATGCTCCCTTCCTCGTCCAGTTCGACCGTGGCTTCGGTCTTCTGGGTCCCCCCGGACCCGCCGCACCCGGAGCAGGCCTGAACCTCGGGCATATGCATTCCTCCTCGGCGCGGGGACCACCGTAGCGCGAAATCCGAGGAGCCAGTAACGATCCTGACGAACAGTCGAAGAAGCGGGGCGCGCACGAGCACCACGCGCGCCCCGCTTCGGCCCGGGGAGGGCCGTCCTCGCGGACCGCCCCGGGGGTCAGCGGCCCCCGCGCAGCGAACTGCGCAGATACTCCCGGTTCATGGCGGCGATGCTCGGCAGCGGGATGCCCTTGGGGCAGGCCGTCGCGCACTCACCGGTGTTGGTGCAGCCGCCGAAGCCCTCGGCGTCCATCGCCTCCACCATGTTCCGCACCCGGGAGGCGCGTTCGGGCGCGCCCTGCGGCAGCACGTTCAGGTGGACCACCTTGGCCGAGGTGAACAGCATCGCCGAGCCGTTGGGGCAGGCCGCCACGCACGCCCCGCAGCCGATGCACTCGGCGTGCTCGAACGCGGTGTCGGCGGCCTCCTTGGGGACGGGCGTGGCGTGGGCGTCGGGCGCGCTGCCGGTCGGGGCGGTGATGTACCCGCCGGCACCGATGATCCGGTCGAAGGCGGACCGGTCCACCACCAGGTCCTTGACCACCGGGAACGCCGCCGCCCGCCACGGTTCGACGTCGATGGTGTCGCCGTCCTCGAAGTGCCGCATGTGCAACTGGCAGGTGGTGGTGCGCTCGGGGCCGTGCGCCCGGCCGTTGATGACCATGCCGCAGGCGCCGCAGATCCCCTCGCGGCAGTCGTGGTCGAAGGCGACGGGGGTGTCGCCGCGCAGGATCAGCTCCTCGTTGAGGGTGTCCAGCATCTCCAGGAAGGACATGTCGGGGCTGATCCCGCCGACCTGGTAGGTGGTCATCGAGCCGGGCGTGTCGGGGCCCGCCTGGCGCCAGATCCTGAGGGTGAGGTTCACGCGTAGCTCCGCTGGGTGGGGTGGACGTACTCGAAGTCGAGGTGCTCGCGGTGCAGCACGGGCGCCCGGCCGGTGCCGGTGAACTCCCAGGCGGCGGCGTAGGAGAACTCCTCGTCCCGCCGGGCCGCCTCGCCCTCCGGGGTCTGGCTCTCGGTGCGGAAGTGGCCGCCGCAGGACTCGGCGCGGTGCAGCGCGTCCAGGCACATCAGCTCGGCCAGCTCGAAGTGGTCGACCAGCCGGTTGGCCTTCTCCAGCGCCTGGTTGAGCTCCTGCCCGGTGCCGGGCACCTTGATCCGGCGCCAGAACTCCTCCCGCAGGGCCGGGATCCGCTCCAGCGCCCGGCGCAGCCCGGCCTCGTCGCGGGCCATCCCGCACTCGTCCCAGAGCAGTTCGCCGAGCTCGCGGTGGAAGGAGTCGGGGGTGCGGTCGCCGTCCACCGCGAGGATGAGGTTCAGCCGGTCCGCCACCTCGGCCTCGACCGAGGCGATCTCCTCGTGGTCGGCCGGGACGGCGGGCAGCGGCTCCCGGGCCAGGTAGTCGTTGAGCACCGGCGGCAGCACGAAGTAGCCGTCCGCGAGGCCCTGCATCAGCGCGCTGGCGCCGAGCCGGTTGGCGCCGTGGTCGGAGAAGTTGGCCTCGCCGATCGCGAACAGGCCCGGCACGGTGGTCTGCAGGTCGTAGTCGACCCAGAGCCCGCCCATCGTGTAGTGGATCGCCGGGTAGATCCGCATCGGCACCCGGTACGGGTCCTCGGCGGTGATCCGCTCGTACATCTCGAACAGGTTGCCGTACTTGGCCTCCACCGCGTCCCGGCCCAGCCGGCGGACGGCATCGGCGAAGTCCAGGTAGACGCCCTGCCCGCCGGGCCCGACGCCGCGGCCCTCGTCGCAGACGTTCTTGGCGGCCCGGGAGGCGATGTCGCGCGGCACCAGGTTGCCGAAGGACGGGTAGATCCGCTCCAGGTAGTAGTCCCGCTCCTGCTCCGGGATGTCGGCCGGCGGCCGGGTGTCGCCCTTGGCCTTCGGCACCCAGATCCGCCCGTCGTTGCGCAGCGACTCGCTCATCAGCGTCAGCTTGGACTGGTGGTCGCCGGAGCGCGGGATGCAGGTCGGGTGGATCTGGGTGAAGCACGGGTTGGCGAAGTACGCGCCGCGCCGGTGCGCCCGCCAGATCGCGGTGGCGTTGGAGTTCTTGGCGTTGGTGGAGAGGTAGAAGACGTTGCCGTAGCCGCCGGAGGCGAGCACCACGGCGTCGGCGGTATAACTGGAGATCTCGCCGGTGACCAGGTCACGGGCGACGATCCCGCGCGCCCGGCCGTCGATCACCAGCAGGTCGAGCATCTCGGTGCGGGCGTGCAGTTCCACGTTGCCGGCCGCGATCTGCCGGGACAGCGCCTGGTAGGCGCCGAGCAGCAGCTGCTGGCCGGTCTGGCCGCGGGCGTAGAAGGTCCGGGAGACCTGGACGCCGCCGAACGAGCGGGTGTCCAGCAGGCCGCCGTACTCCCGGGCGAACGGCACGCCCTGGGCCACGCACTGGTCGATGATCTCCACCGACACCTGGGCCAGCCGGTGCACATTGGACTCGCGGGCGCGGAAGTCGCCGCCCTTGACGGTGTCGTAGAACAGCCGGCGGACGGAGTCGCCGTCGTTGCGGTAGTTCTTGGCGGCGTTGATGCCGCCCTGGGCGGCGATCGAGTGGGCCCGCCGGGGCGAGTCCTGGAAGCAGAACTGGACCACGTGGTAGCCCTGTTCGGCGAGGGTGGCGCCGGCCGCGCCGCCCGCCAGGCCGGTGCCGACCACGATCACGGTGTGCTTGCGCCGGTTCGCCGGGTTGACCAGCTTGGCCTCGAACCGCCGCTGGTCCCAGCGCTGTTCGATCGGCCCCTGGGGGGCTCGGGTGTCGGCGATCGGCTCACCGACGCTGTAGTCCGGGTAGGCGCTGGGGTCCGGGTACACATTGCGCTCCGGGGACGCGTTCACTTCACCACTCCGGTCATCACGGCGACGGGGACGGACAGGAAGCCCGCGGTCAGCAGCAGCGCCAGCCCGTTGGCGGTCAGCTTCAGCGCCCGGTCCCGGCGGGCGTTGTTGGCGCCGAGGGTCTGCGCGGCGCTCCAGAACCCGTGCCGGACGTGCAGGCCGACGGCGAGCATCGCCAGGATGTAGATCACGCAGGAGTACCAGTTCCCGAAGGAGGCCACGATGTTCTGGTACGGCCTGCCGTGCTCGGCGTTGGGGTTCACGGTCAGGGTGGTCAGGTCGAGGATGTGCCAGACGATGAACAGCGCCAGGATCACCCCGCCCCAGCGCATCGTCCGGGTCGCGTAGCTCGCCCGCCGCCGCTGGTGGGCGTACTTGCTCGGCCGGGCGGCGAGGTCCCGCCGGCTCAGCTGGAACGCGGCCACGCCGTGCAGTACGACGGCGGCCAGCAGGCCGGCCCGGGCGATCCAGAGGAACCACTCGTGGCCGAGGAACGGCTGGCCGAGGGTGCGCAGCCAGGCCGCGTAGCCGTTGAGGTCGTCCGGGCCGAAGAAGACCTTGAGGTTGCCCAGCATGTGCGCGACCAGGTACAGCAGCATCGCCAGTCCGCTGACGGCCATGACCGCCTTCTTGCCGACGGTCGACCGCCAGAGGGTCGCCAGGGTGGACGGATGCCGGGCCGTCCGGGACGCGGTTGTCATGGCGCCAACGGTAGGGAGGGCGGTCAGGGTGCGTCCAAGACATGATGCGGCTTGTGACGATAGGCCCTGCCTATGCTGGGAGCTGTGCAACTCCAGCAGCTCCGATATTTCCTCGCCGTCGCCGAAACCCGCCACTTCACCCGCGCGGCCGAGGCGGAACTCGTCGCCCAGCCGTCACTCTCACAACAGATCCGCGCCCTGGAGCGGGAGTTGGGCGCCGAGCTGTTCCACCGGACCCGGGGCAACATCGCCCTCACCGACGCCGGGGACGCCCTGCTGCCGCTCGCCCGCCGCATCCTCGCCGACACCGAGAGTGCCCGGCTCGCCGTGCAGGAGACCGTCCAGCTGCGCCGCGGCCGGGTGCGGCTGGGGGCGCCGCCGAGCTTGTGCACCAGCCTGGTGCCGGACGTCCTGCGGGTGTTCCGCGACCGCTACCCGGGGGTGGCACTGATGGTGCGGGAGGGCGGCTCGCGGGACCTCGTGCGCTCCCTGGCGGCGGGGGAGCTGGACCTCGCGCTGATCATCACCCCGCCCAGCGGCGAGGCCGTACCGGCGCTGGCCGTCACCGAGCTGCTGCACGAGGAGCTGGTGCTGGTGACGGCCGAGCCGCAGGCCCGCCGCACGGTGCGGGTGGCGGAGCTCGGGAAGCGGCCGCTGGTGATGTTCCGGGAGGGCTACGACCTCCGGGAGGCGACGCTGGCGGCCTGCCGGGCGGCGGGCTTCGAGCCCGAGTTCGCGGTGGAGGGCGGGGAGATGGACGCGGTGCTGGGCTTCGTCCGGGCCGGGCTCGGGCCCGCCGTGCTGCCCGGGATGGTCGCCGACCGCTCGGGTCTCGCCGTGGCCCACTTCGCCGGTCCCGGCCTCGGCCGCACCATCGCGGTCGCCCACGGCCACGAGGTGCCGCCGACCCGGGCGGCGGAGGCGCTGCGGGCGACCCTGCTGGCGCACCTGCGCGACGCGGCCCGCACCGGCGGGCTGCCGCCGGGCACCAGGCTGCTGCTCGGCTGAACGCGCCCCCCTTCGCGCCCTCTGCGCCCTCTTCACGCTGCGTCGTACGGGCGGATGGTTGGCACGGTGTGCGAAGCACCCGAATCGTGATCCAGGGGCGCCTTCGGCCCGGAACCCGCTGCTCACCGGCCGCGTCCCTGGCAGCGTCGGCGTTGCCGTAAGGTGCGTCGCCGCAGAGCCGAGCGGGGCCGTGAACGGGGAGAGCACGAAGCGATGGACGACCGGAAGCAGCGGGACCACAGACCGGCCGGGGGCCGCACCGCCCCCGCCGCGGGGAACACCCCGGAGCCCGCGGACGAGCGGCCCTGGGAACTCCCCGAGTACGTCCACGAGCGCGAGCTCGGCGCCGGCGCGAGCGGCCGGGTGGTGCTCGCCCGGCACCGCGCGACCGGCACCCCCGTGGCGGTCAAGTACCTGCACAGCACGGCCGGCACCGCCGCGCTGCGGGCCGAGGCCGAAGTCCTGGCCGGACTCGACTCCCCGCACGTCACCCGGCTCTACGAGTACGTCGAGGGCGAGCGCGGCGCGGCCATCGTGATGGAGCCGGTGGACGGCATCGCCCTGCGCGAGCTGCTCCGCGCGGAGGGGGCCACCACCCCGGAGGCGGCCCTGGTGGTCCTGAAGGGCTCGCTGCTCGGCCTGGCCGCCGCGCACGGCGCCGGGGTGGTGCACCGGGACTACAAACCCGCCAACGTGCTGGTGGACACCACCGGGACGTCCAAGCTGGTGGACTTCGGGATCGCGGTGCCGAGCGGGGACGAGCGCGACGTCTCCGGCACCCCCGCCTACATGCCGCCCGAGCAGTGGGCCGGTCGGCCCGCCTCTCCGGCGGGCGACGTCTACGCCGCGACCGTCACCTTCTTCGAGTGCCTCACCGGCGCCCGCCCCTACGGCGGCACGACCTTCGCCGAACTCGCCGTCCAGCACACCGAGGCCCCGATCCCGGCCGAACTGACGCCGGACCCGGTCCGCCCGCTGATCCTCTCCGGCCTCGCCAAGGACCCCGGGGCCCGCCCGGACAGCGCGACCGCGCTGCTGGCGGAGCTGGAGGCGGTCGCGGCGGCCGGGTACGGACCGGGGTGGGAGGAGAAGGGGCGGCTCGACCTGACGGCCCTGGTCGCCCTGCTCGCGCTGCTGCTGCCCGGCGCGGGCGTCGCGGCCGGCGGCACCTCGCTGGCCCACACCGCCCTGGGCGGCGGAGCCCCGGCCGGACAGGCGGCGGCCGGGCAGGCTGCGACCGGACAGGCGGCGGCCGGGCAGGCTGCGACCGGTGGCGCGACCGGCCCGGCCGCGGTGGTCCGGGAGACGCTGGTCCACCGGGAGAGGCCGGTCCGCCGGGGGGTGCGGCTCGGCACCCGCGGCAAGGCCCTCGTCGGCGTCGCGGCCGGCGCGGTGACCCTCGCCACCATCGCCGGGATGGCCATGGCCGGCGCCGCCGACGGCGGCGCCCGCACCGTCGTCGGGGGCCCCGCCCCGGAGGCGACCACCAGCCTCGGCGCACCGGACCCGACGGGCACCGCATCGCCCGCCGAGAGCGAGGGCGGGGACACCCCGGGCCCGGAGGCGACCACCCCGTCCGACCCGCCCTCCTCGGGCACGCCGTCCTCGGGTGCGCCGTCCTCGGGCCCGAGCAGTCCGGGGGCCGCCCCCACCGCGACGCCGACCGGCCGGACGCCCTCGGGCACCCGGCCCGGGTCCGCGCCGCCCGGCACCGGTCTGCCGCCGGTGCCGCCCGGCACCGTCGCCCCGCCGCCGTCGGGTCCGGTCCCGCCGGGAACCGTCCCGCCGGGAACCGTCGCGCCGCCGGTGTCGACCGTCCCGCCCGTGACGGTCCCGCCGCCCGTCGTTCCCAGCGCCACGCCGTCGCCGTCCGTGACCGTCGGCCCGGTCCGGCCCACCCTGACGATCGCCCCGGCTCTCCTCACGGTGAGCTCGGTGAACCTGGATTCGCTGTCCTGCGCCGGGCGCTGGAGCACCACCGCGGCGGTCACGGTGGTCGCCCAGGGTGCGGGCAGCGGCACGCTGACGCTGACCTGGTACCACAGCTCCGGCGGTCGGACGGTCGACGTCGGGACCGACACGGTGGCGGTCCGGGAAGGTCGCGCCACGGTGACCAGGACGCACGACTTCACCTCGGCCGACACCTTCCCGACCTGGGGCGTACGGGTCGGCACCGGCCCGGCGGC
>NZ_JZWY01000777.1:0-5153 GCF_000966955.1 Streptomyces sp. NRRL S-495 | reverse complement strand
GGGCCGGACCTCGGCCGAGGTGGCCGCCTACCTCTGCGACCCGCCGCGCTGACCCCGCCGTGGGCCGGCGCGCCGGCCCACGGCCCCGAACACCCCGCCCCCGCCTCCACCCGTCTCCGTCCCGCTCCCTGGAGAAGCCATGACCACGCCCCGACCCGACTCCGACCCGGCCCCGGTGCCGGCCGCGGCCGCGGACGGCGATGCCGACCGGACCGTCCGACTCGCCCCGCCACCGTGGCCCGGACGCCGAGGCCACCGTGCGGATCGACGCGAACGAGGCCATGAGCGCGACCTTCCTCGACCCCGGGGTCTGGGGCGGCGCCGGGGAGACGGTGGAGGAGCTCACGCTGCAGGACACCCCGGCGCACGGCACCGCCGCCCCGGCCGACCCAGCCCCCGCCTCCGCCCCGACCGGTGCCGCGCCGCCGTCGGCATCGGCCACGCCCTCCGTCGCCCACAGCGAGGACGAACGACCGCTCGCCCCGGGCGAGTTGCGCCGCTTCGGCCCCGGCGTCCCGCCGCTGGCCGCCGCCGTCTGGCACGGCGCGGCTGTCCCGGGAGCCGAGCCGCCGCGCCGTCGCCGGGCATGGCGTTGGCTGCTCCCGCTGGTGCTGCTGCTGGCCGTCCTGGCGCTGCTGTTCTGGCGTTTCGCCACGCCCGTCCTCGCGGTCACCGGTGTCGGCGTCACCACCGACCCGGCCGGCCCCGGCTGCGACTCGGTGGCGGTGGTCAAGGCCGAGGTGGAGACCAACGGTGGTGCCGGCACCCTCCGTTACCGCTGGCTGCGCAGCGACGGCACGACCTCGGGCGAGATCAGCCAGGACATCGGTTCCGGCGCCCAGCGCACCGAGTTGGTGCTCCGGTGGAGCTTCGAGGGCCGGGGCTCGCTCGCGGCCACCGCGACCCTGGAGATCCTCGCGCCCGGCTCCCGCACCGCCGCGGTCTCGTTCCCCTACCACTGCGCCTGACCCCGCGGGCCTGCCGGAGCGGGCGGTGCCCGGCCGGGGTCTGAACCGTTCGTGCGGAGTCGGCCGTATCCACCGGTGAGGTGGCGGCCGGAGGTGTCGCGGCGTCAGCCCGGGTTCTCCCCACCCGGGTTGGCGGCGGCCGGCGGCGGTGCGTCGCGTCCCGGAGTCGCGCCTCGCCGCTCGTGCCGCCCATCGATGTCGGAGAAATCCTTTGCGCAACAGCAGGTTCACCTCGCTCCTCCTGGCCGGAGCCACGGCGTCGGCGGCCCTCACCGTCGGCGCCGGACCGGCCGTCGCCGCTCCGTCCGACCAGGCTGCCGTCGCAGCGACGCCCGACCCCACCGGCGTCACCGGTCCCTCCGACCCGGACGGCCTCCCCGCCTCCCCGGGGGAGCAGGACGTCGAGGTGTTCGCCGAGGACGGCGCGATCAGCCGGACCAGGGTCCCCGCGGCCTCGCCCTTCGTCGCCGAGCCGTCCATGAGCGCGGCCGCCGCCGGGGACGGTGCGGTCACGAAGATCGTCAACAACGGGAGCACGGACAGCAAGCTGGACGTGGTGCTGATCGGCGACGGCTACACGGCGGCGGAGCAGGAGAAGTTCCGCAAGGACGCCGCCGCGAAGTGGAAGGACATCAGCGCCGTCCAGCCCTACGCCGCCTACCGCAAGCTGTTCAACGTGTGGGCCGTGGGCGCCGTCTCCGCGCAGTCGGGGGTGTCCGGCGACCCGAAGCAGAGCACCGTCCGCACCACCGCCCTCGGCTCCCGGTTCTGGTGCAACTCGGTCGAACGGCTGCTGTGCGTGGACATCAAGGCCGTCGACGCCTACGCCGCCAAGGCCCCGCAGGCGGATCTGGTGATCGTCGTCGCCAACACCGCCAAGTACGGCGGCGCCGGCTACGGCAGCACCCGGTCGCCGCTCGGGTACGAGGGCATCGCCACCGTGGCGGGCGGCAACGCCGCGTCCGGCCAGATCGCGGTGCACGAGACCGGCCACTCGCTGGGCAAGCTCGCGGACGAGTACGTCGCCGAGGACCAGGGGCCCTACCAGGGCGCCGAGCCCCCGCAGCCCAACCTCACCACCCTGAGCGCCGACCGGATGCGCAAGGACAAGGCCAAGTGGTACCGCTGGCTCGGAAAGACCTCGCCCGACGGCGGCACCGTCGGCGCCTACCAGGGCGGCGGGAACCACCCGTCGGGCCTCAACCGGCCGACCGACAACTCCGTGATGCGCTCGCTCGGCCGAGAGTTCAACCTTCCCGGCCGCGAGGCGATGATCGCCGGCTTCTACCGGCACGCCTCCGCCCTCACCAGCGCCACGCCCACCACGACCAAGCTGACCGCGACCGACCGTCTCACCGTCGACCTCCCCGTCTCCGGCACCAAGCTGCGCTGGTACCTCGACGGCAAGGAGGTGACGGCCCTGCGCGACCGCAGGACGATCGCCGTCTCCGACCTCGGCCCGACCGGCCCCAAGCCCGCGGCGCACGAGCTCAAGGCCGTCGCGAACGACCCCACGTCGGCCGTCGTCGACCCGGCCCTGACCCCGGCGCTGACCCGCGCCCTGGTCTGGAGCGTCACCCGCTGACCGGAGGGCGGTACCACCGGGTGGATCGGTGGTACCGCCCTCTTCGCCCGTCGGCGCGGGCGGTGCGCGTCAGGCGGTCGGCAGTACGGCCTCGATCGCGGCGACGACCTCGTCCGCCTCCGGCTCGGTGCGCGGCCGGATCCGGGCGGCCACGGTGCCGTCCGGCGAGATCAGGAACTTCTCGAAGTTCCAGGAGACGTCCCCGGCCTTGCCCTCGGCGTCGGCGGTCTCGGTCAGCCGCGCGTACAGCGGGTGCCGGTCGTCGCCGTTCACATCGGTCTTCTCGAACAGCGGGAAGGTCACGCCGTAGGTGGTGGAGCAGAAGGTCTGGATCTCCTCGGCGCTGCCCGGCTCCTGCCCGGCGAACTGGTTGGACGGGAAGCCCAGCACGGTGAAGCCGCGCCCGGCGAACCGCTCCTGGAGCCGCTCCAGGCCGGCGTACTGCGGGGTCAGGCCGCACTTGGAGGCGACGTTGACGATCAGCAGCGCCTTGCCCTTGTAGTCGGCCAGCGAGGCGGCCTCGCCGGTCAGCGTGCGCAGCGGGATGTCGTACAGGCTCACGGTTGGTCCCCTTAGGAGGAGGAGTGGGTGACAACGGGCGGTGCTCGTCGGGAACGGTAGTCCTTCCCGCCTGCTCAACCACCATTGGCGGTCAGGTGTTCCGGCCCCGGTCCGGCCCCCGTCCGGCCCCGATCCGGGCCGGACGGCCGGTCGGAAATATCCGATGATCATGTGGTTTGATATCCGCTGCTGATCTTCAGGGGAAGAACGAAACGGGGGCACCACGATGGACAAGTCGAAGCGGCGCGGGCGGAATCTCGCACTGGCGGCGACGATCGCCGCGCTGGCACTGGGCACGGCCGCATGCGGTTCCGACAGCGGCAGCGGGTCGGCGTTCCAGGCGAAGGTAGTGCTGTCGGAGCCGGACCAGGTGCGGGACGCCCTGCCGAGCGAGGCCTCGCTCCCCTCCGGCTGGAAGCGCTCCTCCGGGGCGAAGCCGCCGCAGGCCGTCACGCAGGCCGACGCGTCCGCGACCTGCCGGAAGAAGCTGAAGGCCGACTGCCTCGGCCTCCAGCTGGGCGGCAACGTCCGGTACAAGTCGGAGTCCAGCACCTCCAACGACATCCGGCTCACCCTGCTGACCTTCGACAAGCCGGAGAACGCCGGTCCGGTCTTCGAGGCGATGGTGGCCTCCTTCGCCGAGGAGGAGGGCGCCGCGCGCAAGGTCGACGTGAAGACCGCCGCCGAGCAGTCGCAGGCTTTCGAGAAGGAGATCGAGCAGGACGGGGATTCGGGCCAGCCCGCGACCAAGATCCTGGCCGGCACCTTGGTGATGCGGGTCGGCGCCGTCGTGTCGTTGATCGAGCTGGACGAGGACGAGCGCGACCACAAGACGTTGAAGCGGTTCGGCGATGTCCAGGCGGAGCGGATCAAGCGGGTCCAGCGGGGCCAGAAGGCGGACGGCTGACACCCTCCGAGGCTGTCGGAGGGGCTTCCCGGAGCTGCTCGGCGATCGCGGTGAAGTCGGCGCTCAGCCACCGCTCGGGCCGCATCCGGACGGCCACGTCGGCCACCAGTTGCTCGGCGGTGGCGGCCAGGTAGGACCGGACGGTGGCGGGCGGCAGGTAGCGGTGGGCGAGGGCGGCCCGTTCGTCCGGGTCGATCCGGTCCTCGATCGCCACCACCGGCCCGGCCACGCTCACGTACCGGCAGGGCGGCTGCTCCTGCTGCACGCAGAGCGTGAAGCGGCCCGCGGCCCGGATCCGCCGCGTCTTGACGGAGTCCCGACCGGTGAGCACGGTGACCAGGCCGCCGGGGCGGTAGGCGTACCAGATCGGTACGGCCAGCGGCGCCCCGCCCGCCCCGGTGCCGTCCACGGCGAGGACGCCGACGTGCACGCCGGCCAGGAAGCGCTCGCGTTCGGTGCTGCTCATCGCGAAGGACACGGTGTCGGCCTCCCGGCGGGAAGGCCCGCGCGCCGCAGTGGCGCGCGGGCGTTCCGTGGTACGTACCCGTACGGCCTCGGCGTGAAAACCCGCCGCCGGGGGTGCGTCAGAGCGCGAGCGGGCGGATCGCCGTCGGGGCGTGCTCCGGGAGGGTGGCGACCTCCTCCCACTCCATCACCTTGTCGATGTCGGCCGCGCCCATCGAGATGTTGGTGACCCGCTCCAGGATCGCCTCGACCACGACCGGCACCCGGAACTCGGCGGCCAGCTTCTTGGCCTCCTCGAAGGCCGGCAGCAGCCCCTCCGGCTCGGTGACCCGGATCGCCTTGCACCCCAGGCCCTCGGCGACCCGGACGTGGTCCACGCCGTAGACGCCCAGCTCCGGCGCGTTGATGTTCTCGAACTCCAGCTTGACCTGGAAGTCGATGTCGAAGTTCCGCTGCGCCTGCCGGATCAGTCCCAGGTAGGAGTTGTTGACCAGCACGTGGACGTACGGGATCCGGTGCTGCGCCCCGACCGCCAGCTCCTCGATCATGAACTGGAAGTCGTAGTCGCCGGAGAGCGCCACGACCTGGCCCTCGGGATCGGCGGTCGCGACGCCGAGCGCGGCCGGGATGGTCCAGCCGAGCGGGCCGGCCTGGCCGCAGCTGATCC
>NZ_JZWY01000776.1:0-1600 GCF_000966955.1 Streptomyces sp. NRRL S-495 | reverse complement strand
TTGATCCAGTGCCGCGGCTTGTAGACGTGCAGCAGCTGCGCGCCGGCGATCTGGGAGAGGCCGATGGTGGTGACGTAGCGGGTCTCCGGGCCGAAGGCCCTGTTCATCTCCTCGTAGACCCGCTGCGGCTTGAGCGGCACGTTGTCGAAGTGGGTGCGGCGCTGGAGCCGGGCCCGGCGCTCCTGGGTGGACGCGGCCCACTCGGCGCGGTTCTTGAGGGTGCCGGCGGCCTTGAGCTCCCGGGCGACCTCGACGAAGAGCTCCAGCGCGGCGCGGGCGTCGGAGGCGATGCCGAGCGCGGGGGCGAAGATCCTGCCGATCTGGGTGGGCTCGATGTCGACGTGGACGAAGGTCCGGCCCTCGGTGTAGACGTCCAGGCCGCCGGTGTGGCGGTTGGCCCAGCGGTTGCCGATGCCGAGCACGAAGTCGGAGGCGAGGAAGTTCTCGTTGCCGTACCGGTGCGAGGTCTGCAGGCCGACCATGCCGGCGTTCAGCGGGTGGTCGTCCGGGACGATGCCCCAGCCCATCAGGGTCGGCACCACCGGGACGCCGGTCAGCTCGGCGAACTCCAGCAGCAGCCCGGCGGCGTCGGCGTTGATCACGCCGCCGCCGGCCACGATCAGCGGCCGCTCGGACTGCTGGAGCAGCGCGATCGCCTTCTCGATCTGGATCCGGTTGGCGGTGGGCTTGTAGACCGGCAGCGGCTGGTAGGCCTCCGGGTCGAAGTCGATCTCGGTGAGCTGGACGTCGATCGGCAGGTCGACGAGCACCGGGCCGGGGCGGCCCGAGCGCATCAGGTGGAAGGCCTGCTGGATCACGCCGGGGACCTGCGCGGCCTCCAGCACGGTGGTGGCGGCCTTGGTGACCGGCTTGGCGATCGAGGCGATGTCGACGGCCTGGAAGTCCTCCTTGTGGAGGCGGGCGACCGGGGCCTGGCCGGTGATGCACAGGATCGGGATCGAGTCGGCGATGGCCGAGTAGAGCCCGGTGATCATGTCGGTGCCGGCCGGCCCGGAGGTGCCGATGCAGACGCCGATGTTGCCCGCGGCGGCGCGGGTGTAGCCCTCGGCCATGTGCGAGGCGCCCTCGACGTGGCGGGCCAGCGTGTGCCGGATGCCGCCGGAGGCCTTGAGGGCGGCGTAGAAGGGGTTGATGGCCGCGCCCGGCACGCCGAAGGCGACGTCGACGCCTTCGAGCTTGAGGATCTCCACGGCCGCGCGGGCGGCTGTCATTCGGGGCATCGGGTCTCTCCTGCGTCGGCCCGCAGTGGGTCGGAGGGCTCATCTCCAGAATTCCACCATACGGAAGAACGGTTTCTGTATGTGGAATAAAAGTAGGACGGGGGTCGTCGGGGCGTCAAGGGGGCTTTCAACAGAATGTGGAACGTGCGGAGGGGTGGGGCTGGCCGTCCATCTGCTCGACGGACGAACGTGCGTACCTGCCACGACCTCGGATTTCGACCCGGTTGCGTTGAAGCCGTGCCGTTGAGGTGGAGGGACGGTGTGCGAGGTTGGCCGGCTCCGGGGCGCTGGGTACCGTCGGTCCCACGCCGGGCCCGTCATGGTTGCCATGTTCAACAACTGTCTCTTATACACATCTC
>NZ_JZWY01000111.1:0-43960 GCF_000966955.1 Streptomyces sp. NRRL S-495 | reverse complement strand
GGGGGAGGGGCTCCGGCGGCGCAACGGGAGAGGAGGAGGGGGAGGAGGGGGTGGCCCCCGGTGGGGCGGGGGCCGGACCGGCCGGCGAGGGGGCGCGGCGGGTCAGACGGTGAGGGCGAGCCGGTTGATGGCGGCCAGCGGGATCGGCAGCCAGCTCGGCCGGTGCCTGGCCTCGTAGACCACCTCGTACACCGCCTTGTCGATCTCCAGCGCGCGCATCAGCTCCGGCGAGGCCGCCGGGTCGGTGCCGCCGCCCGCGGTGTAGCCGGCGCAGAAGGCGGTGCGGTTGCGCTGCGCCCAGGCGGCGGCGAGGTGCGCGAGTTCCGGGTCGGGCGGTCCGCCGGCCAGTAGGTGGGCGGCGGCGTAGTCGAAGGAGCGGAGCATCGCGGCGACGTCCCGCAGCGCGGTCTGCGGTTCGCGCCGTTCGGCGACCGACTTGGCCGGCTCGCCCTCGAAGTCCAGCAGGACCCAGCCGTGCGGGGTGCGCATGGCCTGGCCGAGGTGCAGGTCGCCGTGGATCCGCTGGACCGCCAGGCCGTCCGGATGGGCGTCGGCCATCTGGCCGAAGGCCGAGCGGAGGGCGCCCCGGTAGCGCATCAGCCCCGGGACGGCGGCGACCGCGCTGTCCAGTCGGTCGGTCATCGCGGTGGCCAGCTGCCGAGTCTGCCCCCGGTCCAGCCGGGCGACCGGCATCGATCGGGCGAGCACCCGGTGGACCTCGGCGGTGGCCCGGCCGAGCCGGTGCGCCTCGATCGCGAAGTTCCCGGGCGAGGGGTCGCCCTTCAGCCGGCCGACCTGGTCGAGGGCGAGCTCCCAGCCGTCCTCGGCCTCCGGGAGGTAGCGCTGGAGCAGCCCGAGGGTGGCCGGCTCGGCGCGCTCCAGCCGGCTCTCGAACCAGGCGGCGACCCGGGGGATGCGGGTCGAACCGGCCCGGGAGAGCGCGAGCGAGAGTTCCAGGTCGGGGTTGGTGCCGGGGTGGACGCGGCGGAACAGCTTCAGGATGTACGAGGTGCCGTAGATGACGGAGCTGTTGGACTGCTCGGCGGTGGAGGCGCGCCCGGGCAGGTTGGTGGGCAGTCCGGAGCCGGGGGTGCGGCGGAACGACAGCGCGCCGAACCGGTCGCCGGTGGCCAGGTGCTCCAGCAGCCGCCCGGTCAGCTCCGGATCGTGCACCGCGTCGAAGAGCGTCGCCCCGTCGTACGGGCCCTGGGTGAGCCGGCCGAGGACGGCGGTCGGCTCGATGCCGGCCGGGCCCTGCGAGCGGATGCCGAGCAGCAGTTGGTACAGGTCGCCGTGCGGCACACCGGTGGTAGCGGCGTGCTCGACCCGGAGCAGCAGGTGCAGCAGGGCGGGGTCGCCGACCTGGAGGGGGGTGCCGACCACGGGGGTGAGGCCGGTGATCGGCCGCCCCTTCCCGGCGTACCAGCGCTGGGTGGGTAGCCACTCGGCGATCAGCGGCAGCGCCGCCTGGACGAGTTCGCTCACCCCCAGGGCGGTCCTCCGGACCCCGGTACCCCGCGGGACGGCCGGCGCGGCGGAGCCGGCGGGGGCGTCCTGGTGCAGGGGGACTTGCGAACGGGAGGTTTCGGACATGACTCCCTTTCCCCGGAGGAGCTGGGCGGATCGCCCGACGGGTCTGGCCGGGTCCGTCAGTCTTCCGGATTGCGGCGGCGCGGCGGCGCGGCACGCGAGCGCTGGGCCCGGGTGTCACGCCTTCGTGTGGGTGGCCGTTGGGCTGTTCTCCGTACGCGGTGGTGCAGAGACGACCGGGGGCGCGGGGTACGAACTCGCGCCCCCGGAGGGTTCGGTGGGATCCGCGGCGGCTGCCGGATCGTTACTTCGGCCGCACGGTTCCGCTCGGCCGGGCGGGCCGACGGAGCTGGAACCAGTAGAAGCCGTGCCCGGCCAGGGTGAGCAGGTACGGCCACTCGCCGATCGAGGGGAAGCGCACCCCGCCGATCAGCTCGACCGGATTCCGTCCGCCGTACCGCCGCAGGTCCAGTTCGGTCGGTTGCGCGAACCGCGAGAAGTTGTTCACGCACATGACCAGGTCTCCCTCGTACTCACGGACGAAGGCCAGCACCGCGGGGTTGCTGGAGGGCAGTTCGGTGTAGCTGCCGAGGCCGAACGCCGGGTTGAGCTTGCGGATCTCGATCATGCGACGCGTCCAGTGCAGCAGCGAACTCGAACTGCTTTGCTGCGCTTCGACGTTGGTCACCTGGTAGCCGTACACCGGATCCATGATGGGCGGCAGACTGAGCCTGCCCGGGTCGGCGGAGGAGAAACCCGCGTTGCGGTCCGGGGTCCACTGCATCGGGGTCCGGACGCCGTCCCGGTCGCCCAGCCAGATGTTGTCCCCCATGCCGATCTCGTCGCCGTAGTAGAGCACCGGCGAACCGGGCAGGGAGAGCAGCAGGGCGGTGAAGAGCTCGATCTGGTTGCGGTCGTTCTCCAGCAGCGGGGCGAGCCGTCGGCGGATGCCCACATTGGCGCGCATCCGCGGGTCCTTGGCGTACTCCGCGTACATGTAGTCGCGCTCCTCGTCGGTGACCATCTCCAGGGTCAGCTCGTCGTGGTTGCGCAGGAAGATCCCCCACTGGCAGCCGTGCGGGATGTTGGGCGTCTTGGCGAGGATCTCCGAGACGGGGTAGCGGGACTCCCGGCGGACCGCCATGAAGATCCGCGGCATCACCGGGAAGTGGAACGCCATGTGGCACTCGTCGCCGCCGGAGGCGAAGTCGCCGAAGTAGTCGACGACGTCCTCCGGCCACTGGTTGGCCTCGGCGAGCAGCACGGTGTCCGGGTAGTCGGCGTCGATCTCCTTGCGGACCCGCTGGAGGAACTCGTGGGTCTCCGGGAGGTTCTCGCAGTTGGTGCCCTCCCGGGCGAACAGGTACGGCACCGCGTCCAGCCGGAACCCGTCGATGCCGAGGTCCAGCCAGAACCGCAGCCCGGCGATCATCTCGTCCTGGACCCGGGGGTTGTCGTAGTTGAGGTCGGGCTGGTGGGAGAAGAACCGGTGCCAGAAGTACTGCTTGCGCACCGGGTCGTAGGTCCAGTTGGAGGTCTCGGTGTCGACGAAGATGATCCGGGCGTCCGGGTACTGCTTGTCGTCGTCGGCCCACATGTAGAAGTCGCCGTACGGGCCGTCCGGGTCCTCCCGGGAGGCCTGGAACCACGGGTGCTGGTCGCTGGTGTGGTTCATGACGAAGTCGATGACCACGCGCATGCCGCGGGCGTGCGCGGCGTCGACGAACTCCATGAAGTCGGCGAGGTCGCCGAACTCCGGCAGCACCGACTTGTAGTCGGACACGTCGTAGCCGCCGTCGCGCAGCGGCGAGGCGAAGAACGGCGGCAGCCAGAGGCAGTCGACCCCGAGCCACTGCAGGTAGTCGAGTTTGGCGGTGAGCCCCTTGAGGTCTCCGACCCCGTCGCCGTTGCTGTCCTGGAAGGACCGCACCAGCACCTCGTAGAAGACCGCACGCTTGAACCACTCCGGGTCCAGGTTCTTCTTCGAGGTCTCGGGGAAGGTGTCGGGGACGGGCTCGTTGACTGTCACGCTGGGTTCCTCCGAACCGTGAGGAGGTGGGCCGGCTCGGCTGAGGGGTCGAGCCGGACATAGTTGTGCCGGCCCCAGGTGTAGGCGGCACCGGTGAGCTCGTCGTGGACCGCGTACGGCCCGTCCCCGTCCAGGGTGACGGTGGCCTCCTGGGTGTGGTGCGGATCCAGGTTGACCACGGTGATGAGGTGGTCGGTGAGGCCGTCGGGCGTCGGGGCGGTCTTGGAGTAGGCGAGCACCTGGTCGTTGTCGGTGGGGTGGAAGCGCAGTGAACGCAGCTGCTGGAGGGCCGGGTGACGGCGGCGCAGCCGGTTCAGGACGGTGAGCAGCGGGGCGAGGGTGTCGGTGCGGCTCCAGTCCCGGGGGCGCAGTTCGTACTTCTCCGAGTGCAGGTACTCCTCGGAACCGGGGTGGGCCGGCTCGTTCTCGTAGAGCTCGTAGCCGGCGTACACGCCGTAGCTGGGGGAGAGGGTGGCCGCCAGGACGGCGCGGATCGCGAACGCGGCCCGGCCGCCGTCCTGGAGGTAGGCGTGCAGGATGTCCGGGGTGCTGGCGAAGAAGTTGGGGCGCATGTAGGCGGCCGCGTCACCGGTGAGCTCGGTGAGGTACTCGGTGAGTTCGGCCTTGGTGTTGCGCCAGGTGAAGTACGTGTACGACTGGTGGAAACCGATCTTCCCCAGGGTGTGCATCATCGCCGGGCGGGTGAAGGCCTCGGCGAGGAAGACCACGTCCGGGTCGGTGCGGGCGATGTCGGCGAGCACCCGCTCCCAGAAGACCACCGGTTTGGTGTGCGGGTTGTCGACCCGGAAGATCCGCACCCCGTGCGCCATCCAGAACCGGAGGACCCGGATCGTCTCCTTGACGATTCCGTCCATGTCCTGGTCGAAGTTGATCGGATAAATATCCTGATATTTCTTCGGGGGATTCTCGGCGTAGGCGATGGTGCCGTCCGCCCGGTGACTGAACCATTCCGGATGCTTGTTCACCCAGGGGTGGTCCGGCGAACACTGGAGCGCGAAGTCCAGCGCCACCTCCAGGTGCAGCGCGGTGGCCTCGGCGACGAAGTGGTCGAAGTCCTCGATCGTGCCGAGGTCCGGGTGGACGGCGTCGTGGCCGCCCTCCGGGGAGCCGATCGCCCAGGGCGAGCCGACGTCGTGCGGGCCGGCCGTCAGGCTGTTGTCCGGGCCCTTGCGGAAGGCACGGCCGATCGGGTGGACCGGCGGCAGGTAGACCACGTCGAAGCCCATCGCGGCGACCGCCGGCAGCCGTTCGGCGGCGGTCCGCAGGGTGCCCGAGCGCGGCGGCTCCACCCCGGACGGGTCGACCACCGCCCCCTCGGAGCGGGGGAAGAACTCGTACCAGGAGCCGAACAGCGCCCGCTCCCGGTCCACCTGGAGCGGCACCGGCCGCGAGGCGCTCACCAGTTCGCGCAGCGGGAAGCGGCCCAGCAGCTCCTGCACCTCGGGGGCGAGCGCGGCGGCCAGCCGGGACAGCGGCGGCAGGGCCGGGTCGCGCAGTGCCTCGGCGGCCGCCAGTACCACCGCCCGGCCCTCCTTCTTCGGGACCCCGGCGGCGGCGCGGTCCAGCAGCTGCGCGCCCTCCTCCAGGACGAGCGCGGTGTCGATCCCGGCCGGCAGCTTGATCGCCGCGGCCTTGCGCCAGGTGGCCACCGGGTCGGACCAGGCCTCGACCAGGTACGACCAGCGGCCGGGGGCGGTCGGGGTGACCTGCGCGCCCCAGCGGTCGGAGCCCTCGGCCAGCTCGCGCATCGGCGTCCAGGGGCCGCCGCGGCCGCGCGGGTTGCGCAGCACCACATTGGCGGCGACCGCGTCGTGCCCCTCGCGGAACACGGTCGCGGAGACCGGGAAGGACTCGCCGACCACGGCCTTGGCCGGGCGGCGGCCGGCGTCCACGAGGGGACTGACGTCCAGGACGGGGATGCGGCCGATCACGGTGTCGCTCTCTCTCGTCGTGCGGGCGGTCTTGCGGGTGGTGGCGGGCTTCGCGCGGGCCCGGCCGGCGGCGGGGCGCGCGGCGGGCGCCCCGGCCGGTGCGGCGCCCCCGGCCCGGCCGGTGGCGGGTTCGGAGGCGCTCGCGCCGCGGGCGGTGGTGCGCCCGCGCGAGGTCGCGGCCCTGGTCGGGCCGGGGGCGGTCGGGCTGTCCTCGGCCCCGGGTTGTCGGGCCGGCTCGTCCGGCCGCTCCGTACGGTCTGCCCCGGCGCCCCGGGGCCCCGGCATCGCCGTGTCCGTCCGAGCGTCAGAATCCATCCGTCCGGCGGATTCCGCGACCGCTGCGTCGAGGGTGTCCGCCACCGGTGTGGACTGGTCCCGCGTGTCGCCGTGCATGCCAAGCTCCTGCCCGAGATCGGCGGCAGCTCCCGCGGGCCGGCTCGGCCAGGGGAGTACCGGGAGGACTGCTGGGTGGGGAGGACCTGCGACCGGAAGCCTGCCCGCGCCGCCGTTCCGGGCAACCTGCCCCGCTCCCGCCGAGCCCGTGGCGGAGGGCCCGAGAGCCCGCGCGCGTCCCGGCGCACGCCTCCCGGAGCGCGCCCCTGGAGACCCGACCCACCCGTGAACGAGCGGGATGATCGCGAGGACACGCGGCGGTCGGCGATGGGCGCCGAATGGACCAATCAGGATGACGAACGATCAACACGAAAAGGATTCGGACGTGCTGCTTCGCGGGGGAACGCCACCCGTCTCCGCACTCCCCGCAGCATCGACGACCGCGGTTCATCCTCGCACCCGCGGTGCCGATTCCGCACCGGTCCGGCCGGAGTTTCGGAGGTGATCGGGCGCGGGCCCGCCGGCGGAAATGGATCTGTTCCGCGGTGTTCACGTATTGGTGGCGCGGCGCCCCGGAAAGTGCGCCTCGTGCGCCCCCCGTGCAGTCCAATGCGCCGAATGCGATCTCATCAATAGGCCGAACGGATGCCGAATAGCCCAACTGACGCACCATCATGCCATCGGGCGAGGCTACGCTTCACGCCGTGAAGGCAATCCGCAGATTCACCGTCCGCACCGTCCTGCCCGAACAACTCCAGCCGTTGCACGAGCTGGCTCTCAACCTGCGCTGGTCCTGGCACCCCGAGACCCGGGACCTCTTCCGGTCCGTGGACCCGGACGTGTGGGCCGCGACGGGCGAGGACCCGGTGCGGCTGCTCGGGGAGGTCCCGGCCGCCCGGCTCGCCGCGCTCGCCGCCGACCGCAGGTTCCTGCGCCGGCTCGGCGACCTCGCCGACGACCTGCGGGAGTACCTGGCCGGCCCGCGCTGGTACCAGACGGCGGGACAGCAGGCCGCCGCGCCGCCCCCCGCCGCCATCGCCTACTTCTCGCCCGAGTACGGCATCGCCGCCGCGCTGCCCCAGTACTCCGGCGGCCTCGGCATCCTCGCCGGCGACCACCTCAAGGCCGCCAGCGACCTCGGCGTCCCGATCATCGGCGTCGGTCTCTTCTACCGGCACGGCTACTTCCGGCAGTCCCTCGACCGGGACGGCTGGCAGCAGGAGCGCTACCCGCTGCTCGACCCGGACGAGCTGGCCGTCACCCTGCTGCGCGAACCGGACGGCACGCCCAGCCGGGTCGACCTCGCCCTGCCCGGCGGCCGCACCCTGGCCGCGCACATCTGGAAGGCCCAGGTCGGCCGGGTCCCGCTGCTGCTGCTGGACTCCGGCATCGAGGCCAACTCGCCCGCCGAGCGCGACGTCACCGACCGCCTCTACGGCGGCGGCAGCGAGCACCGGCTGCTGCAGGAGATGCTGCTCGGCGTCGGCGGCGTCCGGGCCGTGCGCGCCTACCAGCGGCTCACCGGCCACCCCGCGCCCGAGGTCTTCCACACCAACGAGGGCCACGCCGGCTTCCTCGGCGTCGAGCGGATCCGCGAACTGGTCGCGGACGCCGGGCTCGACTTCGCGGCCGCCCTGGAGTCGGTCCGGGCCGGCACCCTCTTCACCACCCACACGCCCGTCCCGGCCGGCATCGACCGGTTCGACCGCGAGCTGGTGGCCCGGCACTTCGGCGGCGAGACCGCGCTCCCCGGCGTCCCGGTCGAGCAGGTGCTCGCGCTCGGCGCCGAGACCTGGCGCGGCGGCGACCCGAAGCTGTTCAACATGGCCGCCATGGGCCTGCGGCTGGCCCAGCGCGCCAACGGCGTCTCCACCCTGCACGGCGAGGTCAGCCGCTCGATGTTCAACGGCCTCTGGCCGGGCTTCGACGCCGCGGACGTGCCGATCACCTCGGTCACCAACGGCGTCCACGCGGCCACCTGGATCGACCCGGCGGTCGTCCGGCTCGGCGCCGCCGAGATCGGCGCCGACCGCGCCGAGGAGGCCATGACCACCGGCGAGACCAAGCGCTGGACCGGTCTGGAGCGGATCGGCAACACCGAGGTCTGGGACCTCCGCCGCACCCTGCGCGCCCAGCTGGTCGACGAGGTCCGCCGCCGGCTGCGCGCCTCCTGGCACCAGCGCGGGGCCGGCGAGGCCGAACTCGGCTGGGTCTCCTCGGTGCTCGACCCGGACGTGCTCACCATCGGCTTCGCCCGCCGGGTGCCCTCCTACAAGCGGCTCACCCTGATGCTCCGCGACCAGGAGCGGCTGCGCGCGCTGCTGCTGCACCCGACCAGGCCGGTGCAGATCGTGGTGGCTGGCAAGGCCCACCCGGCCGACGACGGCGGCAAGCGGCTGATCCAGCAGATGGTGGCCTTCGCCGACGACCCCGCCGTCCGGCACCGGATCGTCTTCCTGCCGGACTACGACATGGCGATGGCCCGGCACCTCTACCCGGGCTGCGACGTCTGGCTGAACAACCCGCTCCGCCCGCTGGAGGCCTGCGGCACCTCCGGGATGAAGGCCGCGCTCAACGGCTGCCTCAACCTGTCGGTGCTGGACGGCTGGTGGGACGAGTGGTTCGACGGCCAGAACGGCTGGGCGATCCCCACCGCCGACACCGGCGACGGCGTGCTCGACCCGGACAGCCGGGAGGCCGAGCGGCGCGACGACATCGAGGCCGCCGCGCTCTACGACCTGATCGAGGAGCAGGTCGCCACCCGCTTCTACGACCGGGGCTCGGACGGCCTGCCGCACCGGTGGATCGCGATGGTCCGGCACACCCTGGTCACCCTCGGGCCCAAGGTGCTGGCGGGCCGGATGGTCCGCGAGTACGTCGAACGGCTCTACGCCCCGGCCGCGCAGGCCCAGCGGGAGCTGGCCGGCAGCGGGGCGCACCGCGCCGCCCGGAAGCTGGCCGGGTGGAAGGCCCGGGTGCGCGAGGCCTGGCCGGCCGTCCGGGTGGAGCACGTCGAGGCGGACTGCCCGGACGAGGCGCAGGAGCTGGGCAGCGCCCTCGCGCTGCGGGTGCAGGTGACCCTCGGTCCGCTGGAGCCGGCCGACGTCGAGGTCCAGGTGGTCTCCGGCCGGGTGGACGAGTCGGACCGGATCTCGGACGCCTGCCTGCTCGCCCTCAAGCCGGTCGGCGGGCCCGACCTGGACGGGCGGACCAGGTACGAGGGCTCGCTGGAGCTCGGCCGCACCGGGCCGTTCGGCTACACGGTGCGGGTCCTGCCCGCGCACCCCCGGCTGGCCTCGCCCGCCGAGCTGGGCCTGGTGGCGCTGCCGCCGGAGGTACCGGGCATGGACGCGGTGCTGCTGCGCTGAGCGCACCGGGCGGGGCGCCGACCGGACCGGCGCCCCGCCCGGTGGACCGCCCCGCCCGGTGGGCCGCCCCGTTAGGTGGACGGTCTGCTCAGCGGACGGCCGCCACCATGGCGTCGGTGACCGAGCGCCAGGCCACCCCGGCCTCGGCGAAGCCGGACGCCACCAGCCGCTCGGTGTGCCAGCCGGCCGGGTGGGACTCGCCGTCGGCGTGCGAGCCGTACAGCGCGTTGCGGGCAGCCACCTGGTCGGCGAGCAGCGGGTCGGCCGCGGCGGCGAGCCACCAGGACTCCCAGTCGAGGACGCCCTCGGCCTTCTCGCGCTCCTGCCGCCCGTGCCGCTGGGCCCGCTCGGCGGCGTTGAGCAGCGGGACCTCCGGGTCCGGCATGTGGTCGGCGTTGAGGAACACCCCGCCGGGGCGGAGCAGTCCGGCCAGGTCCGTGTAGAGCCGGGCCAGGGCGGTGGCGGGCAGCCAGTGCAGGGCGGTGGCGGTCACCACCGCGTCGAACGGTCCCGGCGGGAGGGCGCTTGCCCACTGCGGGTCCTTGAGGTCGGCGGTCACCAGGGTGAACCGCTCGTCCTCGCCGAGCACGCCCCGGGCGATGGTCATCAGCGCCGGGTCCTGGTCCACGCCCACACTGGTGGCGCCGGGCAGCCGGGCGAACAGCCGCTCGGTGATGCTGCCGGTGCCGCAGGCGAGGTCGAGGACGCGCGGGGCCGGGCCGGTCACGGCCCCGACGAGGTCGATCATCACCCGGAACCGCTCCTCGCGGTCGGGCAGGTACCACTCCTGCTGCCGGTCCCAGCTGCGCTGCCACTGCTCCCAGTGCTGACGGTCGACCATGCTCGTTCCCCTTCGCAGACCCGGGGGCGGTAGGCCCCGGAAACGACCATAGACCCTTTCGGTAATAGACGAAAGGGTCTATGGACTATTACCCATGTGGGCGTGCGGCAGGGTCGCGAGCGGGGTGTCAGACCAGGCTGTCCCGCCAGGCCCGGTGCAGCCGGGCGAAGCGCCCGGCGCCGTCGATCAGCTCGCGCGGGCTGCCGTCCTCCACGATCCGGCCCTGCTCCATCACCAGCACCCGGTCGGCGATCTCCACGGTGGAGAGGCGGTGGGCGATGATCACGGCCGTCCGTCCGGCCAGCACCGTGCGCATCGCCCGCTGCACCGCCTGCTCGCCGGGCACGTCCAGCGAGCTGGTGGCCTCGTCGAGGATCAGCACCGCCGGGTCGGCGAGCAGCGCGCGGGCGAAGGCCACCAGCTGCCGCTGGCCGGCCGAGATCCGCCCGCCGCGCTTGCGCACATCGGTGTCGTAGCCGTCCGGCAGCTCGGCGATGAAGGCGTGCGCCCCGATCGCCCGGGCGGCCGCCTCGACCTCGGCCCGGGTGGCGCCGGGCCGGCCGATCGCGATGTTCTCGGCGACGGTGCCGGAGAACAGGAAGGACTCCTGGGTCACCATCACCACCCCGCGCCGCAGCTCGGGACCGGCGAGGTCGCGCAGGTCCACCCCGTCCAGGGTGATCCGGCCCTCGGTCGGGTCGTAGAACCGGGCCAGCAGCTTGGCCACCGTCGACTTGCCGGCCCCGGTCGCACCGACCACGGCGACGGTCTGCCCGGCCGGCAGCACCAGGTCGAACGGCGGCAGCACCTCCTTGCCGGTGCGGTACGCGAACCTGGTCCTCTCGAAGCCGACCTCCCGGCCGGTCACGGACGTGGCCGGCAGCTCCTTCGGCTCCGTCGGCTCGGCGACGGTCGGCTCGTGGGCCAGCAGGCCGGCGATCTTCTCCAGGGCGGCGGCGGCCGACTGGTAGCTGTTGAGGAACATCGCCAGCTGGTCGATCGGGTCGAACAGCCGGCGCAGGTAGAGCACGAAGGCGGTCAGCACGCCCAGTTCGACGGCGCCGTCGGTGACCAGCCAGGCGCCGAGCACCAGCACGCCGGTGGTCCACACATTGGCCGTGCCCCGGGAGAGGCCGACGTACCGGGCGATCTCCAGCAGGCCGTCCGCGGTGGCGGTGGCCGACTGCCGGTTCACCACGCCGAACGCCGCGTCATTGGCCCGCTCGCGGCGGAAGGCCTTGACCGGGCGGATGCCGTTCATGGTCTCGGTGAAGCGGACGATCAGCGAGGCGGCGGCGGTGCGCGAACGCCGGTAGACCCGGCGCGAGCGACGCCGGAACGAGCGGGCGATCAGCCACAGCGGCAGGAAGGAGGCCAGCGAGGCCAGACCGAGCCGCCAGTCCAGCACCAGCAGGATGACCGAGATGGAGCAGACCGAGAGGAAGACCGTCAGCAGCTCCTGGAGGCCCTCGGAGAGCAGTTCGCGCAGCGCGTCCACGTCGCTGGTGGCGCGGGAGATGATCCGGCCCGAGGTGTAGCGCTCGTGGAAGTCCAGGCTGAGCCGCTGGGCGTGCCGGAAGATCCGCCCGCGCAGGTCCAGCAGGATGTCCTGGTTGACCCGGGCGCTGATCTTGATGAACGCCCACTGGAGCAGGGTGCCGAGCAGCGCGCAGCCCAGGTAGGCGACCACCACCGCGACCAGCGGTCCGGAGTCGTGCTCGCGCAGGGCGGGGATGCCCCGGTCCATCGCGAAGGCGACCAGCAGCGGACCGGCCTGCAGCGCGGCCTGCTGGAGCAGGATCACCGCCATGGCGGTGGCGATCCGGCCCCGGTGCGGGCCGAGCAGCGAGCGCAGCAGGGCGCGCGGGGCGCCGGGCGGGACGGGGATGTCCTCCTCGTCGGCCGGCGGGGCCGGCAGCTCCTCCTCGTCCGGCGCGGCCGGGTCGGTGCGCGCGGCGGCGGGTTCGACGGTGGTGGTCATCGGGCGGTGCTCCCCTCGGGGACGAGGGCGGCCTCGCCCGACATCAGTTCGCGGTAGCGCGCCGAGTCGCGCAGCAGCTCCTGGTGGGTGCCGACGGCCTCGATCCGGCCCTCGGCGAGGACGGCGACCCGGTCGGCGAGCAGTACGGTGCTCGGCCGGTGCGCGACCACCAGGGCGGTAGTGGCGGCGAGGACCTGGCGCAGGGCGCGCTCGACCAGCGCCTCGGTGTGCACGTCCAGCGCCGACAGCGGGTCGTCGAGCACCAGGAAGGCCGGGTCGCCGACCACGGCGCGGGCCAGCGCGAGCCGCTGGCGCTGGCCGCCGGACAGGCTGAGGCCCTGCTCGCCGACCTCGGTGGCGACGCCCTCCGGCAGCTTCTCGACGAAGCCGGCCTGGGCGGTGGCGAGCGCGGTGAGCAGCCGCTCCTCGTCCGCGCCGGGGGCGCCCATCAGCACGTTCTCCCGGACGGTGGCGGAGAACAGGGTGGGCTCCTCGAAGGCGACCGCGACCAGCTCGCGCAGCCGGGTGCGGTCGAACTCGCGGATGTCCCGGCCGTCGAGGGTGATGCTGCCGCCGGTGGCCTCGTAGAGGCGGGGGAGCAGGGCGGTGAGGGTGGTCTTGCCGCTGCCGGTGGCGCCGACCAGGGCCATCGTCTCGCCGCTGCGGATGTGCAGATCGACGCCGCGGAGCAGGTCGGGGGTGTCGGCCGGGGCGTCGGGGTAGCGGAAGCGGACGCCGGTGAGCCGGATGCCGTCCTGGGCGTCGGTGGAGCCGGCGGGGATGCCCGCGGGGGCCTCGGCGGCCTCCGCCTCGGGCTCGTCCAGCACCTCGAAGAAGCGGTCGGTGGCGGTGGCGGCCTCGTTGGCGTAGGCGAGCAGCCAGCCCAGCGACTCGACCGGCCAGCGCAGTGAGAGCGCGGTGGACAGGAAGGCGACCAGGGTGCCGGCGGACATCTGGTCCTGGGCGACCAGGTGGACGCCGACCGCGAGGGCGCAGCCGAGGGCCAGCTCGGGCAGGCCGACGATGACCGACCACAGGTTGGCGAGCAGGCCGGCCTTCCGCAGCTCGGTGCGGCGCAGCTGCCGGGAGTGCTCGCGGAAACGTTCCGCCATCGAGCGGTGGCGGCCGAAGGCCTTGAGGATCCGGATGCCGAGCACGGACTCCTCGACCACGGTGGCGAGGTCGCCGTTCTGGTCCTGGGCGCGGCGGGCGGCGCCCGAGTAGCCGGCCTCGAAGCGGCGGGTGAGCATCAGCAGCGGGACGGCCGGGCCGAGCACGATCAGTGCCAGCCGCCAGTCCTGGGTGAACATCAGCGCGGTGCCGACCAGGAAGGTCACCGTGTTGACGATCAGGAAGACCAGCGGGAAGGCCAGGAACAGCCGCATGGTGTACATGTCGGAGGTGGCGCGGGAGAGCAGCTGGCCGGAGCCCCAGCGGTCGTGGAAGGACACCGGCAGCCGCTGGAGTTTGGCGAAGAGGTCGCCGCGCATCGCCGTCTCGACGCCGGCCAGCGGCCGGGCCAGCACCACCCGGCGGGTGAAGAACAGGGCGGCCTCGGCGAGGCCGAGCAGGAGCAGCAGGGCCGCCGGGGCCCAGAGGCCGCCGAGGTCGCGCTCGGCGATCGGGCCGTCCACGATCCGGCCGAGGACGGTCGGGACCAGCAGGGCGCTGAGCGAGGCGAGCATCGCGGCGGTGACCGAGACGGCCAGCCGGGTGCGGATCGGGCGGACGTAGGGCCACAGGCGCAGCAGCGAGCGCACCGTCGACCGGCGGGGGGCGGGTGGCTCGCTGCCTGGCTCGGGGTCGGAGCCGGTCTCGGAGTCGGGGGCGGTGTCGGGGGCTTGGTTCTCGGCCATCGCGGTGAGGGTAGGCCGGGTACGTGTCATTTCTCATCCGGTTTTTCGGACCTGTCGTCGAGAACCGGCCAACCGGGGCCGCCCGTGGGGGACGGCCCGAGCAGGGGACGGCCGGGTCAGGGGACGGCCCGGAGCAGGTGCAGGGCGCGGGCGCCGAGCGGGACCGGGTCGCCGGGGAGGTGCCGCCCCGCAGGGCCGCCGTCCGCCGCCGCCGTGTCGACCACGGTCTCGTAGCCGGTGCCGTCGGCCGCCCGGGGAGTGCCGGGCAGGACGAAGGGGACCGGTTCGGGGCCGGCGTTGAGCAGCAGCAGGAAGCTGTCGTCGAGCAGCGGGCGGCCGCGCGCGTCCCGTTCCGACATCGCGGTGCCGGCCAGCAGCATGCCCACGGCGGCGGTCGGCGCGAACCAGTCGGCCTCGGTCATTTCCTTGCCGAGCGGGGTGAACCAGGCCAGGTCGGGCCGGCCGCCGGGGGCGGTGGCGCGACCGGAGAAGAACGCCCGCTGCCGCAGCACCGGGTGCTCGCGGCGGAGCCGGACCAGTCGGGCGGTGAAGTCGTACAGGCTGCGCCAGGCCGGGTCGTCGAGCAGCGACCAGTCCAGCCAGCTCACCTCGTTGTCCTGGCAGTAGGCGTTGTTGTTGCCGCCCTGGGTGCGGCCGAACTCGTCCCCCGCGGTGATCATCGGGACCCCGGCGGAGAGCAGCAGGGTGGCGGTGAGGTTGCGCAGCTGGCGCCGGCGCAGGGCGGTGACGGCGGGGTCGGCGCTCTCCCCCTCGGCGCCGTGGTTCCAGGAGCGGTTGTCGTCGGTGCCGTCCCGGTTGGCCTCGCCGTTGGCCTCGTTGTGCTTGCGGTCGTAGGAGACGAGGTCGCGCAGCGTGAAGCCGTCGTGCGCGGTCACGTAGTTGACGGAGGCGTACGGGCGCCGGCCGTCCCGCTGGTAGAGGTCGGAGGAGCCGGAGAGCCGGTAGCCGAGCTCCCGGACGTCCGGGCGGGCGCCGCGCCAGAAGTCCCGCACGGTGTCGCGGTAGCGGTCGTTCCACTCGGCCCAGGGCGGCGGGAACCCGCCCACCTGGTAGCCGCCCGGGCCGACGTCCCAGGGCTCGGCGATCAGCTTCACCCGGCTGAGCAGCGGGTCCTGGGCGATGGCCGAGAGCAGCGGGTGCTCCATCGTGACCCCGCCGTCGGCGCCGCGGGCGAGGGTGGCGGCGAGGTCGAAGCGGAAGCCGTCCACGCCCATCTCGTGCACCCAGTAGCGCAGCGAGTCGGTGATCAGCCGGACGACCTGGGGGCGGCGGGTGTCGAGGCTGTTGCCACAGCCGGTGTAGTCGGCGTAGCCGCGCGGGCGGTTGGGCGGCAGCCGGTAGTAGCCGGCGTTGTCGATGCCGCGCAGGAGCAGCGCGGGGCCGAGTTCGGCGCCGTCGGCGGTGTGGTTGTAGACGACGTCGAGGATCACCTCGATGCCGGCGGCGTGCAGGGCCCGGACCATCCGCTTGAACTCGCCGACCTGGCCGCCGCGCGAGCCGGCGGCGGAGTAGCCGGCGTGCGGGGCGAAGTAGCCGACGGTGTTGTAGCCCCAGTAGTTGACGAGGCCGCGGGCCTGGAGGTGGTCCTCGCTGACGTGGTGGTGGACCGGGAGCAGCTCGACCGCGGTGACGCCCAGGCCGGTGAGGTGGGCGATCGCGGCGGGGTGGGCGAGTCCGGCGTAGGTGCCGCGCAGCTCGGGCGGGACCTCGGGGTGGCGGCGGGTGAAGCCGCGTACGTGCAGTTCGTAGAGGACGGTCTCGGCCCACGGGGTCTTCGGCCGGTGGTCGTCGGACCAGTCGTCGTCGTCCCGGACGACCACGGCTCTGGGCACGTACGGGGCCGAGTCGCGGTTGTCCCGGACGGTGTCGGCGACCTCGGCCTCGGGCCAGTTGCGGACGGCGGAGCAGACCGCGTCGTGCGCGGTGTAGCCGCCGTCGACCGCTCGGGCGTAGGGGTCGAGCAGCAGTTTGGCCGGGTTCCACCGGGCGCCGGTCCACGGGTCCCAGCGGCCGTGCACCCGGTAGCCGTACCGGGTGCCGGGCAGGACCCCGGGGACGAAGCCGTGCCAGGTGTGGGCGTCCTGCTCGGTGAGGCGCAGCCGGCTCTCCCGGCCGTCCTCGTCGAAGAGGCAGAGGTCGACGGCCTCGGCGCCGCCGGCCCAGAGCGCGAAGTTGGTGCCGGGGCGGCCGTCCGGGCCGGGGTGGAAGCGTGCGCCGAGCGGCAGCCGGCTGCCCGGCCAGGGCGGTTCGCCGTCCGGCCGCTCGCCGGGGTGTCCGTGCGCGCGGTGCCCGTTGACGGCCGTGGGGGCGTGCGCGCGCACGGCGGCCGCCGACTCCTGCCCTGACGCCATGGCGGTGCCCTCCCTGACGGGGTGTCCCGGACCCCGTGCGGTGTCTCATTCCCTGATCGCACCGGACGGAAGCGGCTTAACACCGTGTTACCGGCGGATGGCGCCCGGGCGCGGCCGCGTTGCTGGGCCGTCGGAGTGGGTGCTTCCGGCGTGTCGGCGTGTCCTGCCGGGACCGCCCTCGTTGTGCGGGGTATCGGACGGCTACGGCGGGAGGTCCCGGGATGCGGCCCCGAGGACGGATGTGGGCACGGCGGCTGGCGGCGGTGGGCTGCTGCCTGGCCGTGCTGGCCGGGTGCTCCGGCGGTGGCGGCGAGCCGGGGAGCACGAGCGCGGACGCCGTCCGGGCGGAGCCGTCCGGTCCGCCGCCGGCCTCCAGGGCGTCGATCACCGCGCTGCCGGCCGACGACACCCAGAACCTGCCGCCCGAGGGCCCGGTCCGGGTGAGCGTCGCCCAGGGCCGGCTGGTGTCCGTGCGGCTGGCCGACAGCCGGGGCGGCGAGGTGCCCGGCTCGCTCTCCGCGGACGGCACCGGCTGGGCGCCGGACGGCCCGTTGCCGCTGGGCACGAAGTTCACCCTGGACGCGGTGGCCGAGGACGACCAGGGGCAGCGGGCGGTCCAGCACGCCGACTTCTCGACCATGGCCCGGGCGCACACCTTCGTCGCCTTCTTCACCCCCGAGGACGGCTCCACGGTCGGGGTGGGAATGCCGGTCTCGCTGCGGTTCAGCCGCCCGGTCACCGACCGGGCGGCGGTGGAGCGGGCGATCGCGGTGACCGCCGACCCGCCGGTGGAGGTGGCCGCGCACTGGTTCGGCGGCCAGCGGCTGGACTTCCGCCCCCGGGCGTACTGGGCGCCGGGCACCAAGGTGGCGGTCGCGCTGCGGCTCAAGGACGTCCAGGGCGCCCCGGGCGAGTTCGGCACCCAGAACAAGGACGTCCGGTTCACCGTCGGCCGGTCCCAGGTCTCCACCGTCGACCTGGACGCCCACACCCTCACCGTCCGGGCCGGCCAGGGCGGCCGGGTGGTGCGCACCCTCAAGGTGTCCGGCGGGGACGCCAAGCACACGACCTACCGGGGCGTGCTCGTGGTGTCCGAGAAGTACCGGGTGACCAGGATGAACTCGCAGACCGTCGGGATGGGCGACGAGTACGACATCAAGGACGTGCCGCACGCGATGCGGCTGACCAACTCGGGCACCTTCGTGCACGGCAACTACTGGGCCAACCCGTCGGTGTTCGGCACCGCCAACACCAGCCACGGCTGCATCGGGCTGGCCGACGCCAAGGGCGGGGCGAGCGGGGAGACGCCGGCGGGCTGGCTGTTCGAGCACACCATCCCGGGGGACGTGCTGGAGGTCAGGGCCTCGACGGGGGACGCGGTCCCGCCGAGCAACGGGCTGAACGGCTGGAACCTGCCCTGGGCGCAGTGGGTGGCCGGGAGCGCCCTCCAGCCGGCCGCGAGCCCCTCCGGCACTCCGTCCGCCGGTTCGTCCGCCGGTCCGTCCCCGAGTGCGCCGCCGGGCGCGTCCCCGGGTGCTCCGCCGAGCGTGTCGCCGGGCGCGTCCCCCGGTACCCCGCCGAGCGTGTCGCCGAGTCCGGTGCCGAGCCCCTCCCCGGGCCTCCCGCCGGGTGTTCCCCCGGCCGTTCCCCCGGCTCCGTCGTCGGGGGCCAGGCCCTGACGGCCATGTGCGGATGATCTTCACCCGCGTTCACCGGTAGCCCTCCCAGGATTCACCCGATCGGCCCAGCTATCCTGCTTGCCGCGCCGAAGCTCGGCGCGGAAGATCGCCGGTCCGGTGCAACCCGTTCGGGCACCAGCGCGTCCACAGTGATGGACACCGGGAGGGGAGAGACCGTGAAGCCGGTTAGGGCGGCCGACGCCGCGATACGTACCACTGTCACCAGCCGCCGTCTGCGCCAGAGCGCGGTGGCGTTGGCGATGGGTGGGGTGCTGCTGCTCACTGCGGCCTGCAACAGCGGGGGTGACGACAAGGCCGCCGGCGGGGGTGACGCGACGGCCAGCGCGGGCGCCTCGGACGCCGGAGCCGCGGGCAACGGCGGGACGCCGGCTCCCGGCCAGAGCTCCGCCACGCCGAAGACCTCGGCCGCCGTGGTGAACGTCGAGCCCAAGGACGGCGCCCAGGACGTCGCCCCGGACGGCGCGCTGAAGGTCGGGGTGACCGGCGGCAAGCTCACCACGGTCGAGGTGACCGACAAGGAGGGCAAGCCGGTCACGGGTGCCATCACCGCGGACGGCAGCGGCTGGAAGCCCAGCGCCCCGCTGGCCGTCGGCATGGCGTACAAGGTGAACGCCCAGGCCACCGACGCCGAGGGCCTGGTGGCCGCGTCGACCACCTCGTTCACCACGCTGACCCCGGCGAAGAAGATCTCCACCAACGACAACATCGCCGACAACGCCACCTACGGCGTCGGCATGATCGTCTCGGTGGTCTTCAACAAGGACGTCAAGAACAAGGACGCGGTCGTCCAGGGCATCACCTTCGAGGCCAGCGACGGCACCACCGTGAAGGGCCACTGGTTCGGCACCAAGCGGCTGGACTTCCGCCCCGAGAAGTACTGGGCCCCGGGCACCAAGGTCGTCATCAAGTACCGCCTGAAGAACGTCGAGGTCTCCCCGGGCGTCTACGGCGACATCGACAAGGACGAGCCGTTCACCATCGGCCGCTCCCAGGTCTCGGTCGCCGACTCGGCCACCCACCAGATGACGGTGACCCGCGGCGGCGACAGCCGCACCGTGCCGGTGACCCTGGGCGACGAGAAGAACCCCTCCTGGAACGGCACCATGGTGGTGATGTCCAAGGAGAAGGTCACCCGGATGAACTCGCAGACCGTCGGCCTCGGCGGCGAGTACGACATCCCGGACGTGCCGCACGCGATGCGGCTGACCAACTCGGGCACCTTCGTGCACGGCAACTACTGGGCCAACCCGTTCGGCAAGTCCAACGCCAGCCACGGCTGCATCTCGATGCAGGACGAGAAGGGCGGCAGCGACGCCTCGGTGGCCGGCAAGTTCTTCAACGATTCGATGATCGGTGACGTCATCACCATCAAGAACTCCAAGGAGAAGGTCGTCGCCCCCGACAACGGCCTGAGCGGCTGGAACATCGCCTGGGCGAACTGGTAGTCGTACCCGCCAGTAGCCCCGCCAGTCACGGAACTGCCACGACCGGCCCGATCCTCACTCGTTGGGGTCGGGCCGGTCGCGTTTTCGGGGCCGATGCCCCCCCGAACGGCGCAACCTTTCCGGGACACGGCGCGTGTAAATGTCGAACACCGTGACACGAACGAGGGGGACGACGGTGAAGTCGATACGCAAGGTGGTGGCCGCGGGGCTGGTCGGCGGAGCGCTGGTGCTGACCAGCGCCTGCGGGGGGAGCGGCGGGTCCGGGGGCGGGACGGCGGCCAAGGCCGAGCTGGGGGCCGGCGGGACCGCGGGCCGGCGGGACCGCGGGGGTCCCGTCGTCCGCCGCCCCGGCCGGCGGTCAGGCTTCCGGGGCTCCGGCCGCGGGTGCCGCCACCGGTGCCGCCACCGCCGCCGCGCCCAAGGTCTCGCAGGCCGTGGTGGACATCCAGCCGAAGAGCGGCGCCGTGGACGTCGCCCCGGACGGTTCGCTCAAGGTCGCGGTGTCCGGCGGGAAGCTCACCACGGTCAAGGTGAGCGACCGGACCGGCAAGGAGGTGGCCGGCACCCTCGCCGCCGACGGCGCGAGCTGGAGCCCGTCCGGCCCGCTGGCGGTCGGCACCGCGTACCAGGTGAGCGCGCTGGCGGCGGACGCCGGCGGCGTGGTCGCCTCGGCCGACAGCAGCTTCACCACGCTGACGCCCGAGCGGGAGGCGAAGGCGAGCGACAACATCCAGGACAACGCCACCTACGGCGTCGGCATGATCGTCTCGGTCGCCTTCGACAAGGACGTGAAGAACAAGGACGCCGTGGCCCGCGGCATCTCCTTCGAGACCAGCGACGGCACCGTGCTGAAGGGCCACTGGTTCGGCAACCGCCGGCTGGACTTCCGCCCGGAGAAGTACTGGACCCCGGGCACCAAGGTCACCGCGAAGTACCGGCTGAAGAGCGTGGAGATCGCGCCGGGCGTCTACGGGGGCGTGGACCGGGACGAGCCCTTCACTATCGGGCGATCCCAGGTTTCGACTGTTGACGCCAAGACGCACCGGATGACGGTGGTCCGGGACGGGCAGAGCTCGGAGGTGGAGATCACCTCCGGCTCGGCCGAGCACCCGACCTGGAACGGCACCATGGTGGTGATGTCCAAGGAGGGCGTGGTGCGGATGCAGTCCAGCACCCTGCCCGGGATGACCGGCGCCCCCTACGACCTGCAGGTTCCGCACTCCATGCGGCTGACCGACACCGGCACCTATGTGCACGGCAACTACTGGAGCAACGCCTTCGGCGAGGACAACGTCAGCCACGGCTGCGTGGGTCTGAAGGACGTCAAGGGCGGCGGAGCGGCCACCTCGGCGGGTCAGTTCTACGACGGTTCGATCATCGGGGACGTCGTCACGGTGCGGAACTCCACCCGCGGGCAGGTCGCGCCGGACAACGGCCTCAGCGGCTGGAACGTGGACTGGAGCGCCTGGTAGACCCTCGGCGGGCCGGCGGCCCGGGCCTTGCGAACGTGGGTTCGGGTTGCACCCGGCATATGCCGAAAGAGTAGTGATCGTTTGTTCATTGTCCGTACGCGGCCGCTTGCGTTCCGCAATGATGGGGCGCATGGCGGGTTGGGGCGAAACAGATCAGTCATCGATTCCGGGTTCCAGCTTGGTCGCCGAAGCGTCGTGGGGGTCGTTCCAGGACTCCCTGGCGGCGCTGGAACGGCTCAGCTGCGACGAGCTGGAGCGGCTGTACGCCGGCAGGCTGTGCGACCGGACGACGCCGGGTGAGGTGCGGCTCCCGTCCCGGCCGGAGACCGGACCGGTGGCGCGCCGACTGGTGCTCGCGGTCCTGGGTGCCTGGGAGCTGCACCAGCACCTGGAGGTGTGCGAGTTACTCACCAGCGAGCTGGTCGCCAACGCCGTGCGGCATGCCGCGGGGCGGACGATCGGGCTCCAGGTGGTGCGGAAACCGGGCTGGCTCCGGGTCGAGGTGCGGGACTCCTCGCGGGCGCTGCCCTGCATGATCCTGGCCGAGCCGCTGCCGGTCACCGAGCGCGGACGCGGGCTCCAGGTGGTCGACGACCTGGCCGACCGCTGGGGCGCCGACCTGCTGCCGCGCGGCAAGGGCGTCTGGTTCGAGCTGAAGGTCCGCGAGCGGGTCTGAACCGCGCCCGGAAAACACGCGGGGCCCCCGACTGCGCCGTGGTCCGGCGGCTGGGGGCCCCTGCAAGCCCCTGCAAGTCATCGCGCCGGCCAAGGGGGTGCGTGCCGCGCGATGGGTGTCGGCCGTGCCAGGTCGGGCGGGCCGAGGATCAACTGTCCATGAGGCGGTGGGCCAGCTGGTGGCAGCCGCCGTCGGACAGGTCGACTATCGCATGGATCTCAGCATGTGGGCAAACCGAGTGGCTTCGAATGGAAGGTTTGTAACTTAGTTCACCTTCGGAATTTGCATAGGTTCACGTCAGCGCCTGAGATTATTCACGATCTTCCGCTCCTGATCATGCTTGACCTGAAGTCGGCTTCACTTCCTGCCGTGGTCCCGAGGCCGCCCGGTGCATCGCCGGGCGGCGACATCGAGGGGGATCCGCCATGACCACCGCCGCCTCCCCACCGCCTGACCCGGCAGAACGCCCGCGCCCCCGCCGGTGGGCGGGGGCGCGGGCGTGAGTGGGGCCGGTGTCAGCACTCGATGACGTTGACGGCGAGGCCGCCGCGCGAGGTCTCCTTGTACTTGATCTTCATGTCGGCGCCGGTCTCCTTCATGGTCTTGATCGCCTTGTCGAGGGAGACGTGGTGGCGGCCGTCGCCGCGCAGGGCCATCCGGGCGGCGGTGACGGCCTTGACCGAGGCCATGCCGTTGCGCTCGATGCAGGGGATCTGGACCAGGCCGCCGACCGGGTCGCAGGTGAGGCCGAGGTTGTGCTCGATGCCGATCTCGGCGGCGTTCTCGACCTGCTCGGGCGAGCCGCCGAGGACCTCCGCGAGGCCGCCGGCCGCCATCGAGCAGGCCGAGCCGACCTCGCCCTGGCAGCCGACCTCGGCGCCGGAGATGGAGGCGTTCTCCTTGAAGAGCATGCCGATCGCGCCCGCGGCGAGCAGGAAGCGGACGATGCCGTCCTCGTCCGCGCCGGGGATGAAGTTCAGGTAGTAGTGCAGGACGGCGGGGATGATGCCGGCCGCGCCGTTGGTCGGGGCGGTGACCACCCGGCGGCCGGAGGCGTTCTCCTCGTTGACCGCCATCGCGTAGAGGGTGACCCACTCCATCGCGTTGGCCGGGCCGATGCCCTCGGCACGCAGCGCGCGGGCGCCCGAGGCGGCGCGGCGGCGCACCTTGAGGCCGCCGGGGAGTATGCCCTCGCGGGACATGCCCGCCCGGACGCACTCCTGCATGACCTGCCAGATCTCCAGCAGCCCGGTCCGGATCTCCTCCTCGCTGCGCCAGGCCTTCTCGTTCTCCAGCATCAGGCCGGAGATCGACAGGCCGGTCTCCCGGCTGAGCCGGAGCAGCTCGTCGCCGGTGCGGAAGGGGTACTTGAGCGAGGTGTCGTCGGGCTTGACCCGGTCCGCGCCGATCGCGTCCTCGTCCACGACGAAGCCGCCGCCGACCGAGTAGTAGGTCTTCTCCAGCACGGTGGAGCCGTCGGCCCGGAAGGCCCACAGGGTCATGCCGTTGGCGTGGTACGGCAGCGAGCGCCGCCGGTGCAGCACCAGCTGGGAGTCGCGGTCGAAGTCGATGGGGTGCGTGCCGAGCAGGTTGAGCCGCTTCTCGGCGGTGATCCGCTCGACGTCGAGGTCGGCCCGGTCGACGTCCACGGTGCGCGGGGAGTAGCCCTCCAGGCCCAGCAGGACGGCCTTCGGCGTGCCGTGGCCGTGGCCGGTGGCGCCCAGCGAGCCGAACAGCTCGGCCCGGACGGCGGTCACCTCGTCCAGCAGGGCCTCGGACTTCAGGCGGCGGGCGAACATCCGGGCGGCGCGCATCGGGCCGACGGTGTGGGAACTGGACGGGCCGATGCCGATGGAGAAGAGGTCGAAGACGCTGATGGCCACGGAGTGACGTCCTTGTCTGGTCTCGTGGGTGGTGCCGGCGGGGAGGGAGGGACGGCAGTGGCGGAGGTGGTGGGTCGGGCGACCGACACGGGTCGGGGCACCGCGCGCACCTTCCAGTGTGCGCGGTGCCCCGGAATCCCCGGTGTCCGGGCGGCGTGAGCCCGGTCACCCGCGGCCGAACAGGAGGGACCTACAGGTTCGGGTACAGCGGGTACTTCTCGGCGAGGGCGGTGACCCGGGCCTTCAGGGCGGCGGCGACGGTCTCGTCGTAGGCCGGCTTCAGGGCCTCGGCGATGATGTCGGCGACCTCGCGGAAGTCCTCGGCGCCGAAGCCGCGGGTGGCGAGCGCCGGGGTGCCGATCCGCAGGCCGGAGGTGACCATCGGCGGGCGCGGGTCGTTCGGGATCGCGTTGCGGTTGACGGTGATGCCGACCTCGTGCAGCCGGTCCTCGGCCTGCTGGCCGTCGAGCTGGCTGTTGCGCAGGTCGACCAGGACCAGGTGGACGTCGGTGCCGCCGGACAGCACCGAGACGCCGGCCTCGGTGACGTCGGCCTGGAGCAGGCGCTCGGCCAGGATCCGGGCGCCGTCCAGGGTGCGCTGCTGGCGCTCCTTGAACTCCTCGGAGGCGGCGACCTTGAAGGCGACGGCCTTGCCGGCGATGACGTGCTCCAGCGGGCCGCCCTGCTGGCCGGGGAAGACCGCGGAGTTGATCTTCTTGGCGTGCTCGGCCTTGGAGAGGATGACGCCGCCGCGCGGGCCGCCCAGGGTCTTGTGGGTGGTGGTGGTGACCACGTCCGCGTACGGCACCGGGTTGGGGTGCAGACCCGCGGCGACCAGGCCGGCGAAGTGGGCCATGTCGACCATCAGCAGCGCGCCGGTCTCGTCGGCGATCCGGCGGAACTCGGCGAAGTCGAGCTGGCGCGGGTAGGCGGACCAGCCGGCGATGATCAGCTGCGGGCGGTGCTCCTTGGCCAGCCGCTCGACCTCGGCCATGTCGACCTGGCCGGACTTCTCCTCCACGTGGTACGGCACCACGTTGTAGAGCTTGCCGGAGAAGTTGATCTTCATGCCGTGGGTCAGGTGACCGCCGTGGGCCAGGTTCAGGCCCAGGATGGTGTCGCCCGGCTTGATCAGCGCGAACATCGCGGCGGCGTTGGCCTGCGCGCCCGAGTGCGGCTGGACGTTGGCGTGCTCGGCGCCGAACAGGGCCTTGATCCGGTCGATCGCGATCTGCTCGACCACGTCGACGTGCTCGCAGCCGCCGTAGTAGCGGCGACCGGGGTAGCCCTCGGCGTACTTGTTGGTCAGGACCGAGCCCTGGGCCTCCATGACCGCCACCGGGGCGAAGTTCTCGGAGGCGATCATCTCCAGGGTGGTCTGCTGGCGGTGCAGCTCGGCGTCGACCGCGGCGGCGATCTCCGGGTCGAGGGAGTGCAGGGACTGGTTCAGAACCGTCATGGTGGAGTCTTCCCGGAAGTGAGAGGGAGGAGGGCCGGCGGGCGGGGCGGCCGCTGCGGGCGGGCCGCCCCGGCGGGGCTCAGGCCGAGGGGTTGGTGAGCGCGGTGTACTCGTCGGCGGTCAGCACCTTGCCGGTCGCCTCGACGCGGACCTTGAACAGCCAGCCGCCGTTGAAGGGGTCGCTGTTGACCAGGGTGTTGTCGTTCTTGACGTCCTCGTTGACCTCGGTGATCTCACCGGTCACCGGCGAGTACAGGTCGCTGACCGACTTGGTCGACTCCAGCTCGCCACAGGTCTCGCCGGCCGTCACGGTGGCGCCGACCTCGGGCAGCTCGACGTAGACGATGTCACCGAGGGCGTCGGCGGCGTGCTGGGTGATGCCGATCGTGGACACACCGTCGGCGTCGGCGGCGGTCAGCCACTCGTGCTCCTCGGTGTACTGCAGGTGCTGGGGGTTGCTCATGGCGTCATTCTCCAGGATGGGAAGCGGGTACGGCGAAGCGGCCCGAGGGGCGGACGAGCCTCGCGAGGGAAAGGTGGGGGAGCGGCGTCAGCGGGCGCGCTTGTAGAACGGCAGCGCCACGACCTGCACCGGCTCGTGCTTGCCGCGCACGTCCACCGCGACGGTGGTGCCCGGGGCGGCGTGGGCCGCGTCCACGTAGGCCATCGCGATCGGCTTCTCGAGGGTGGGGGAGGGCGAGCCGGAGGTGATCCGGCCGATCGGGGCGCCCTCGGTGGAGACCACGGTGTACTCGGCGCGCGGCACCCGCTTGCCGTCGGAGACCAGGCCGACCAGGACCCGCGGCGGGTTGGCCTCGGCCTCGGCGGCGGCGCGCTCCAGGGCCTTGCGGCCGACGAAGGCGCCCTCGTTGGTGGTCTTGTCGAAGCGCACCACCCGGCCGAGGCCGGCGTCGAACGGGGTCAGCTCGGTCGACAGCTCGTGGCCGTACAGCGGCATGCCGGCCTCCAGGCGCAGCGTGTCGCGGCAGGACAGGCCGCAGGGGATCAGGCCCCGGTCGGTGCCGGCCGCGGTCAGCGCCTGCCAGATCTGCTCGGCGTCGCCCGGGTTGCAGAAGATCTCGAAGCCGTCCTCGCCGGTGTAGCCGGTGCGGGCGAGCAGCACGTCGCGGCCGGCCACCTGGGCCGGGAGGATCGCGTAGTACTTCAGGCCGGGCAGGTCGGCCTCGGTGGTGTCGGCCAGGATCGCGGTGGACTCCGGGCCCTGGACGGCGATCAGCGCGTAGGCGTCGCGGTCGTCGGAGACGACGGCGTTGAAGCCCTTGGCGCGGGCGATCAGCTCGTCCAGCACCAGCTGGGCGTTGGAGGCGTTGGCGACGACCAGGAAGGCGTCCTCGCGCAGGCGGTAGACGATCAGGTCGTCCAGGATGCCGCCGTCCTCGGCGCAGATCATGGTGTAGCGGGCGCGCAGCACGCCGAGCGCGGAGACGAAGCCGACCAGGGCGTGGTCCAGCATCTCGCCGGCCTGCGGGCCGGTGACGGTGATCTCGCCCATGTGGGACAGGTCGAACAGGCCGGCCTTGGTGCGGACGGCGAGGTGCTCCTCGCGCTCGCTGCCGTAGCGCAGCGGCATGTCCCAGCCGGCGAAGTCGGTCATGGTGGCGCCGAGGGCGCGGTGCAGCGCGTCGAGCGCGGTGAGGCGGAGGGACGACATGGCCAGGAACTCCTCGGTCGGGGCACTCAGGGGTGCGCACGCCGGGACCGGCCCGGGCACGGGGCGGACCCTGCGCGCGGGCATGCGGCGGCTGGGTCTCCCCATCTGTCGTCGTACCTGAGAGCTTCACCGTCCACTGCCCTGCAAAGGACAGCATGGCGGCTTGCACCGTGGGTGGGCGGACGGCAGGGCCGTGCACCGCTTTCCAGATCTGCCTAACCCGTGCGGTAGGGGGGCCTGAGAGATTCCGGGGAGGACTTGCTCCTTCGGCGCCGGCTGTGCCGCCAGGACGGGGCACTCCGGACTCTCCCGCGCGGGTTCGAGCGGCCGGTATGGAGTTGGAGGGCCTGGGTGGATGCCACCGCAGACGCGCACATCATGGCACGTCCGCACCGATGGCGGGAGAGGGGGCCGCCTTCTGCGCCCCGCTCCGCTCCCGGGTCCGTTCGCTTCCGTTCGCTTCCGTTCCGCGTCCCGTTCCGTCCCGCCCGGACGCTAGGCTGCGGGAATCGGCGAGCGGAGGGCGGTACAGGGGCGGATGGGCAACCCGGTGGAGCAGCAGGGCTGGGGCGGGGCGCAGTCGGCGCCGGCCGGCGGCACATGGCCGGCCAACGAGCTGGAGCAGGTGCTCACCGCCGCGCTCGGCGACCCGGGCGCGACCCCGCGGGTGATCGAGGTGCTGGCGCGCAGCCAGGTGTGGATCCCGCTGCCGTCCGGCGGCGACCCGCAGGGGCGGGCGCTGGACCTGCCGACCCTGGAACTGGCCGGTGGCCCCTATGTCCCGGTGTTCTCCTCGCAGGAGGTGCTGCTCCAGCAGGCGCCGGGGATGGCGTTCGCGGTCGCGCCGGTGTGGGAGTTCGCCCGCGGCCTGCCGCTGGGCGTCGGCATCGCCGTCAACCCCGAGGCCCCGGTGGGCATCCCGGTCCCGCCGGAGGGTGTGGCCGAGCTGCGCCGCGGACCGCGCGAGGACCGCTGGGACGCCGCTCAGGACGCGCCGTCCGGGGGCCGGGTGGCGCTGCGCGAGCCGGTGCCGGGCGAGGACCCGGAGCTGTTCCTGGCCGCCTGCCGCGCCGAACTGGCGCAGCTTCCGGGGGTGCTGAGCGCCCGGCGGGCGCTGGCCAGTGTCGAGGGCGAGCCGACCGTGATGTTCGTGGGCGTCCAGCTGGACCCGGCGGCCCCGGCCGACCCGGGGGCGGTGAACGAGGCGCTGGGGCGCGCGCTGGGAACCGCGCCGCTGCCCGGTGGCGTCCACCTCGTACTGCTCGACCTCGCGGACGATCCGGTGGTCGAGTGGATGGTGAACCGGGTCGCGCCCTTCCACGTACGGGGCTGAGCCGGTCCCCGGCCGTCCGTCCGGCGCCTTTCGGGCCGGACGCGGGCGGGGGAGCGGCAGGGGCCCTGGCACGTCGGCGTGGCGGTGGTCGACGGCGCCCCATAAGGTGCGTGCTGACGGCCGCCGGGCCGCCGGTGACGGACGAGGAACGAAGAGGCGCAACGAGGTGGGCGCATGAGTGCGGGATCGGTAGCTGGCGGCGCACCGGGGCCCTGGGGCCAGGGGCCCACCGGACGCCCGGATCCGGGCGCGCTGGAACGCGCCCTGCGCGAGGTGGCGCCGGAGCGCTACGAGGCCTACGAGACGATGCTGAACGCGCTCGCCGAGGGCCGGGTCTGGATGCTGCTGTGGCACGGGACGCCGGGCAGCGCCGACGCCCAGTACGGGAACATGGAGATCAGCGGCCACGGCTACGCGCCGGCCGTCACCTCGCCCGAGCAGCTGGCGGCGTCCGGCTGGGCGCGGGCGCACGAGGTGATCTCCGGCCGGGAGATCGCGGCCTCGCTGTACCGGACCCGCTGGGGGCTGTGGCTGAACCCGCACGCCCCGGGCGGCGGGGTCGGGGTGCCGTGGGCGGACCTGCGCCGGGTGGCGGCGGGGCTGGACCGGCTGCCGGCCGGTCCGCTGAAGCTGAGCGAGCCGCAGGTGCCGGCCCAGCAGTTCTTCGCGCTGCTGGAGCGGCAGGCGGCCGAGGTGCGGGCGGTGCGGGCGCTGCGCCGGGCCTGGGTGCGGCCGTCGGTGGGCGAGCCGTACCTCGCCATCGGTCTCGAGCTGTACGAGAGCTCGCCGCCCACGGTGGAGGCGGTGCGGGCGTTGATGCAGCGGGCGATCGCGGTCGCGCCGGAGGGACTGGCGGTCTCGACGGTGGCGATGGCGGACGAGTTCGACCCGGTGGCGCTGTGGATGCGGGCCCACGCGCGCCCGTTCTACGACCGGGAGGCGGCCGGGCACGGCCGTCCGCAGACCGGCCCGTACCCGCCGGTGCCCCCGCCGCCGTACGCCTCGCAGCAGGGCCCCGCCCAGGGGCAGGGCTTCGGCTACGGCACCCAGCCGCCGGCTCCGGCCTGGCCGGGGCAGCAGCCGCCGCCGCAGCAGCCGTGGCCCGGCTACCCCGGTCGCTGACCGGGGCGCAGGCCCCGAATCCCGCGCCACGAAACCGGCTTGACGCCTTGTCAGGCCGGTTTCGGCGTTTTTTCGGACGTTCTCCCCGAAACGGATGGAACCCATCTTGACATGGCTGTTACAGCTGTGTGAAGAGGGATATGCCGATGGTCGGGGAGGTGCATGCACACAGATCACAGTTGGGCATCTGTCGGTGGTCAGGGCTGGCGTAAGCCAGTTCGGATGGCAGAGAGTTCTGCAACAGCCCGCCGCGCGTGGTTGGCGTCCCACAAGGGCGAACGCGCTGGCGGACCGCATGATCCACGTGACGCCCATCCCGCGTGGCAGCAGTACTGAGCCAGTCGTACCGCTGGAAACACCCCGCTCCTGTACCTCCGCACGTCCGCACCCAAGCACGTCCGCACCAGCCGCGCCGCCGATCCCGGTGCCCGGCACCCGTGGGCCGGCCACCGTCGGCGAGGGGACCGAACTGACCATGACCGCACCCATCAAGACCGCCGGCAACGCACCGGAGGCAGACGCCGCCGCGAGCCCGGCCAAGAAGATCGAGGGCCGCTCGCTCGGCCGGATCGCCTGGACCCGCTTCAAGCGGGACAAGGCCGCCGTCGCCGGCGGCGTCGTGGTGATCCTGCTGATCCTGCTCGCCGTGCTGGCCAAGCCGATCGAATCGGCCTTCGGCCTCGACCCCGACGCCCTCCACCAGGACCTCCTGGACGCCGACCTCGGCGGTCTGCCGTTCGGCGACTGGGGTGGCATGAGCTGGGACCACCCGCTCGGCGTCGACCCGCTGCAGGGCCGTGACCTGCTGACCCGCGTCATCGAGGGCTCCTGGGTCTCCCTGCTGGTCGCCTTCGGCGCGACCGTGCTGTCCAACACCATCGGCACCGTGCTCGGCATCATGGCCGGCTACTACGGCGGCTGGGTGGACACCCTGATCAGCCGGGTGATGGACGTCTTCCTCGCCTTCCCGCTGCTGCTGTTCGCGATCGCGATCTCGACCTCGCTGCAGGGCGGCGCGTTCGGCCTGCACGGCCTCCCGCTGCACATCATGGTGCTGATCTTCGTGATCGGCTTCTTCAACTGGCCCTACATGGGCCGGATCGTGCGCGGTCAGACCCTCTCGCTGCGCGAGCGCGAGTTCGTCTACGCGGCCCGGAGCCTCGGCGCCCGCGGGCCGTTCATCCTCTTCAAGGAGCTCCTGCCCAACCTGGTCGGTCCGATCCTGGTCTACTCGACCCTGCTGATCCCGACCAACATCCTCTTCGAGGCCGGGCTGAGCTTCCTCGGCGTGGGCATCCAGCCCCCACAGGCCTCCTGGGGCGGCATGCTCCAGGACGCGATCCGGTACTACCAGGTGGACCCCCAGTACATGGTGGTCCCCGGTGTGGCGATCTTCGTCACCGTACTCGCCTTCAACCTGCTCGGCGACGGGCTGCGTGACGCCCTCGATCCCAAGAGCAACTGACGCCGCGTCAGGATCCCTCGTTCGGCCAACACTTCCTCAAGGGGTTGATCTCACCCATGCGTAGGTCCCGTACCGTCGCACTGACCGCCACGGCCGCAGCCGCGGTCCTGGTCGTCACCGGCTGCTCGTCCAGCGCGAAGAGCACCGACGCCAAGTCCACCGCCTCCGGCTCCGCCACCGAGGCCGCCGGCGGCACCGGTGCCAACGCGGCCACCAAGGGCATCGTCAACGCCTCGGACAAGAAGGGCGGGACGGTGACCTTCGAGATGAAGGGCACCCCCGACTCGCTCGACCCGGGCAACACGTACTACGCGTACATCTACAACTTCTCGCGTCTGTACGGCCGTCCGCTCACCACCTTCCAGCCGGGCGCCGGCGAGGCGGGCAACAAGCTCGTCCCGGACCTCGCCGAGTCGCTCGGCCAGGTCAGCGCCGACGGCCTGAGCTGGACGTACAAGCTGCGCAAGGGCCTGAAGTACGACGACGGCACCCCGATCACCTCGAAGGACGTCAAGTACGCCGTCGAGCGCTCCAACTTCGCGCCGGACGTGAACTCCAACGGCCCGACGTACTTCAAGGAGCTGCTGGTCGACAACCCCACGCCGTACGAGGGTCCGTACAAGGACAAGACCGGCGACCTGAAGTCGATCGAGACCCCGGACGACACCACCATCGTCTTCCACCTGACGCACGCCTTCGCCGACTTCGACTACCTGGTCAGCGCCCCGCAGACGGTCCCGGTCCCGCAGGCCAAGGACACCGGCGCCGAGTACGTCAAGAAGATCGTCTCCTCCGGCTCCTTCAAGTTCGAGTCCTACGAGGACGGCAAGCAGGCCGTCCTGGTCCCGAACACCAACTGGGACCCGAGCACCGACCCGATCCGCAAGCAGCTGCCGGACAAGATCGTGCTCCGGATGAACATCGACCAGGCCACCATCGACAAGGACCTGCTGGCCGGCAACGCCCAGGTCGACCTGGTGGGTGGCGGTGTCGACCCGCAGACCCAGGCGCAGATCCTGCAGAACCCGAAGCTGAAGGCCAACACGGACAACGCCTACGGCGGCCGGCTGGTCTACATGGCCATCAACACCGATGTCGCGCCGTTCGACAACATCGAGTGCCGCAAGGCCGTCCAGTACGCGGTCGACAAGGTCTCGGTGCAGACCGCGCTCGGCGGCCCCGTCCGCGGCCAGGTCGCCAACACCGTGCTCCCGCCCGACATCCCGGGCCACCAGGACTTCAACGTCTGGGAGACCAAGGACAACAAGGGTGACGAGGCCAAGGCCAAGGCCGCGCTGAAGGCCTGTGGCAAGGACAGCATCACCACCGTGCTCTCCGCCCGCACCGAGCGCGCCACCGAGGTCGCCGCGGCCACCTCGATCCAGGCCGCGCTGAAGAAGGTCGGCATCAACGCCGAGATCCAGCAGTTCCCGCAGGGCAAGTACCTGGCCGACAGCGCCGGCGCTCCGAAGTTCGCCAAGGAGCACAACATCGGTCTGATGATGATGCAGTGGGGCGCCGACTGGCCGACCGGCTACGGCTTCCTGCAGCAGATCGTCGACGGCCGCGCGATCAAGGCCTCCGGCAACAGCAACCTGGCCTCGCTGAACGACCCGGCGGTCAACAAGCTGCTCGACGACGCCGCCACCAACCCGGACCGCGCGGCCCGCGAGAAGATCTACGGCGACATCGACAAGAAGGTCATGGAGCAGGCGGTCTACGTCCCGCTGACCGACTTCAAGGTCTTCCTGTACCGCCCGGACAACGCCACCAACCTCGCGTCCACGCCGGCCTTCTCGGGTGAGTACGACTACCTGAACATCGGCACCACCAAGTAAGAGCCTGGCTCCGCATCCCTGAAGGCAGGTGAAGGCAGCGGCAAGCCCGCCGCCGTCCGGAGGACCCCGGACGGCGGCGGGCGGCCGGAGCCGACCAACTGTGTTTGCCTACATCATCCGCAGGATCCTCGCCGCGGCGGTGCTGCTGCTGGTCGTCAGCGCGGTCACCTTCGCGATCTTCTTCCTGCTCCCGCGCCTCGCCGGCGAGACGGTCGACCAGCTGGCCACCCAGTACATCGGGAAGAACCCCTCTCCCGACGCGATCGCGGCGGTCAAGAAGAACCTCGGCCTCGACCAGCCGCTGTACACCCAGTACTGGAACTTCCTCAAGGGGCTGGTCAGCGGCGCCGAATACAAGTTCGGACCGGAACCGGCCACCTGCCACGTGCCCTGCTTCGGCTACTCCTTCAAGAACCACCTGGAGGTCTGGCCCGAGCTGTCCAAGCGGATCCCGGTCACGCTGTCGCTCGCCATCGGCGCGGCCACGCTCTGGCTGGTCTCCGGCGTCGCCACCGGCGTCGTCTCCGCTCTCAAGCCGCGCTCGATCTTCGACCGGATCTCGATGGGCATCGCGCTCGCCGGCGTCTCGCTGCCGGTCTTCTTCACCGGCGCGCTGCTGCTCACGGTGTTCAGCTACGAGTGGCCGATCCTGGACAACCTGCAGTACGTCAACTTCACCGACGACCCGCTGATGTGGGCCCGCAACCTGATCCTGCCCTGGATCTCGCTGGCCTTCCTCTACTCCGCGCTCTACGCCCGGCTCACCCGCGCCGGAATGCTGGAGACGATGAGCGAGGACTACATCCGCACCGCCCGGGCCAAGGGCCTGGCCGAGCGCAAGGTCGTCACCCGGCACGGACTGCGCGCCGCGCTCACCCCGATCGTCACCATCTTCGGCATGGACCTCGGTCTGCTGCTCGGCGGTGCGCTGATCACCGAGCAGGTCTTCTCGCTCCAGGGCGTCGGCCAGTTCGCCGTCCAGGCGATCTCCGACAACGACCTGCCGAAGATCCTCGGCACCACGCTGCTCGCCGCCTTCTTCATCGTCCTCTGCAACCTCGTGGTTGACCTCCTGTACGCCGCTGTCGACCCCCGAGTGAGGCTGTCGTGACCGAGCTCCAGAAGACCCCGGCCCGCGCGGCCGCCCCGGCCGGAGGGGACCCGTACCTCTCCGTCCGGGACCTGCGGATCCACTTCGACACCGACGACGGCCTGGTCCGCTCCGTCGACGGGGTCAGCTTCGACCTGGCCAAGGGCCGCACCCTCGGCATCGTCGGCGAGTCCGGCTCCGGCAAGTCCGTCACCTCGCTCGGCATCATGGGCCTGCACCGCTCCAAGCGGGCCCGGATCACCGGCGAGATCCGGCTCGACGGCGAGGACCTCGTCGCGGCCGGCCCGGACCGGGTCAGGGAACTGCGCGGCCGCCAGATGGCGATGATCTTCCAGGACCCGCTGACCGCGATGCACCCCTACTACACGGTGGGGCAGCAGATCGTCGAGGCCTACCGGGTGCACCACCCGCAGGCGAACAAGAAGCAGGCCCGCGCCCGCGCCGTCGAGATGCTCGACCGGGTCGGCATCCCGCAGCCCGACCGCCGGGTCGACGACTACCCGCACCAGTTCTCCGGCGGCATGCGCCAGCGCGCCATGATCGCCATGGCCCTGGTCAACGACCCCTCGCTGCTGATCGCCGACGAGCCCACCACCGCCCTGGACGTCACCGTGCAGGCGCAGATCCTGGACCTCATCCGGGACCTCCAGGAGGAGTTCGGCTCGGCCGTCATCATCATCACCCACGACCTCGGGGTGGTCGCCGAGCTCGCCGACGACATCCTCGTCATGTACGGCGGCAAGTGCGTCGAGCGCGGCCCGGCCGAGACCCTCTTCGACTCGCCGGAACACCCCTACACCTGGGGCCTGCTGGGCTCGATGCCGCGCCTCGACCGGGAGCTCCAGGAGCGGCTCGTCCCGGTCAAGGGCACCCCGCCCAGCCTGATCAACGTGCCGTCCGGCTGCGCCTTCCACCCGCGCTGCCCCTACGCGGCGCTGACCGGCGGGCGCTCCACCGAGGAGACCCCGGGGCTCACCGAGGTCGCGCCCGGCCACCACGCGGCCTGCCACCTCGCGCTCTCCGAGCGGCACCGCATCTTCACCGAAGAGATCGCGCCCCGGCTGTGAGCCCGGACTCGTACCACCTTTCTGGAGAGAACCGATGACGGACACCCAGGCGGCGACCATCCCCGCGCCGGCGCCCGCCCCGGATCGGCAGCCGCTGCTCCGGGTGACCGGCCTGACCCGGCACTTCCCCATCCACAGCGGCCTGATGCGGCGCCAGACCGGCGCCGTCCGGGCGGTCGACGGCATCGACTTCACGGTCAACGCCGGTGAGACCCTGGGCGTCGTCGGCGAGTCCGGCTGCGGCAAGTCGACCATGGGCCGGCTGGTCACCCGGCTCGACGAGCCGACCGCCGGGACGATCGAGTTCGAGGGCACCGACATCACCCACCTGGGCGTCGGGGCGATGCGGCCGCTGCGCCGCGACATCCAGATGATCTTCCAGGACCCGTACTCCTCGCTGAACCCGCGGCACACCGTCGGCACCATCGTCGGCGCGCCGTTCCGGCTGCAGAAGGCCGAGCCCGAGGGCGGGACCAAGAAGGCCGTCCAGGAACTGCTGGAGCTGTGCGGGCTCAGCCCCGAGCACTACAACCGCTACCCGCACGAGTTCTCCGGCGGCCAGCGCCAGCGCATCGGCATCGCCCGGGCGCTCGCCCTGCGGCCCCGGATGATCGTCGCCGACGAGCCGGTCTCCGCCCTGGACGTCTCCATCCAGGCCCAGGTGGTCAACCTGCTCGACGACCTCCAGCGGGAACTCGGCCTGACCTACCTGATCATCGCGCACGACCTCTCGGTGGTCCGGCACGTCTCCGACCGGGTCGCCGTGATGTACCTCGGCAAGATCGTCGAGATCGCCGACCGGGACTCGCTCTACCGCAGCCCGATGCACCCGTACACCACCGCGCTGATGTCGGCCGTCCCGGTGCCCGACCCGCGCCGGCGCCAGCGCGGCGGGCGCGAGCGGATCCTGCTCAAGGGCGACGTGCCCTCGCCGATCAACCCGCCGAGCGGCTGCCGCTTCCGCACCCGCTGCTGGAAGGCCCAGGAGATCTGCGCGAGCCAGGAGCCGCCGCTCGTCGCGGCGACGGCCGGCCACCAGGTGGCCTGCCACTTCCCGGAGAACGCCGTCACCGGCGCCGGGGCGCCGGCCTCCGCCTGACCGCGCGGTCGGAGGGGAGGACCGGCCGGGTCACACTGGTGCGGTGACCTCGCAGATCTTCCCCTCCGACGTGCAGCAGTCGCTGGACCTCGTCGGCATCTTCGTCTTCGCCCTCTCCGGAGGGCTGCTCGCCGTCCGCAAGAACATGGACATCTTCGGCATCTGCGTCCTCGCCGAGGTCACCGCGCTCGGCGGCGGAGTGATGCGCGATCTCGTCATCGGCGCCACCCCGGTCGCCGCGTTCAGCAACCTCGGCTACTTCGTCACCCCGCTGCTCGCCGGGCTGGTGGTCTTCTTCCTGCACCCCGAGGTCGAGCGGATCAACCGCGCCGTGCAGACCCTCGACGCGCTCGGCCTCGGCTTGTTCTGCGTCACCGGCACCGCCAAGGCCCACGACTACGGGCTCGGCGCGGTCTCCTCGGTCGCCCTCGGCATGGTGACCGCCGCCGGCGGCGGGGTGATGCGCGACGTCCTGGCCGGCGAACTCCCCTCGCTGCTGCGCTGGGACCGCGAGATCTACGCCGTGCCGGCCCTCGTCGGCGCCGCCCTGGTCGCCGTGCTGATCGCCCTCGACAGCCTCACCGCCGCCACCGGCACCGCCGCCGCGCTGACCGCGTTCATCCTGCGGATGCTCGCCCTCAAGTACGGCTGGCGCGCGCCGCGGGCCTGGCACCGCAACGGTTCTCGCACCAGCGAGGAGTAGGCGAGCCGCCGTACGCCAGCGAGACCGCCTCCGCGGTGCAGAGCAGCTCCGGCACCAGCCGCAGCAGCTCGGCCGACGGCATCCGGTCGGCCGGCGCCGAGATCGCGCAGGCCGCGACCGCCCGCCCGTCGCTGCCCGCCACCGGCGCCGCCACGCAGGTGACCGCCTCCCGGTGCTCGGCCGACTCCGCCGCCCAGCCCCGGTGGCGCACCGCCGCCAGTTCGGCGGCCAGGGTGTCCGCCGCCGCACCGCTCGCCGCCGCACTGCTCGCCGCCGCACCGGTCGGGGGCAGCCCGGCCAGCAGCACCCGGCCGATCGCCGTCCCGGCGGCCGACGCCCGCCGCCCGATCCGGGTCGGCCGGCCCGGATCGGTGCTCCAGCGGCCGGCCAGCTCGTCCAGGTACAGCACCTCGTCGTCCTGCAGCACGGCCAGCTGCACGGTGCAGCCGCAGCGCTCGTTCAGCGCGGCCAGGTACGGGGCGGCGACCTGCCGGACGTCGATCTCCTGGAGCGCCCGCTGGGCCAGCGACAGCACCCGGCCGCCGAGCCGGTAGCGGCGGTCGGACAGCCGGTGCACGAAGCCGTGCTCCTCCAGGGTGCGCAGCAGCCGCAGGGCGGTGGACTTGTGCACCCCGATCGAGCCGGCGGCCTGCTCCAGGGTCACCGGTCCGTCGCCGAGCGAGCCGAGCAGGGTCAGCGCCCGATCGACCGACTGCGACATTGCGCTCCCCCGTTCCTGGTTCCGGCCGGGCCGCGTGGCGGTGGCCTTCGCGCCGGGTGGCGGTGGCCGTCCTGCCGGGTGGTGATGGCCGTCGGGCCGCGTGGCGATGGCCGTCCGGCCGCGTGCTGGTGGCCGTCAGGCTAACCGTTCGGGGGCCGAATCCCGTACCGGGGCTGCCCCGAGGGGCACCGCCCCGGTGACCGCCGTCCGGTGGCCGGATCGGTGCGGTGCGCCCGGCCGTGCCGGACGCACCGGTCCGGTGCAGGCCGGAGGGCCACTACAATCGCATGGTTATGCCATACCTGGACCATGCGGCGACCACGCCGATGCTGCCCGAGGCGATCGCCGCGATGACGGCACACCTGGGGGTCGTCGGCAACGCCTCCTCCCTGCACGCGGCCGGCCGCCGGGCCCGCCGGGTGGTCGAGGAGGCCCGCGAGTCGCTCGCCGAGTCGCTCGGCGCCCGGCCCAGCGAGATCGTCCTCACCGGCGGCGGCACCGAGTCCGACAACCTGGCGGTCAAGGGCCTGTACTGGGCCCGCCGCGGCGCCGACCCGGCCCGCACCCGGGTGCTGTGCAGCCCCGTCGAGCACCACGCGGTGCTGGACGCCGTGCACTGGCTCGCCGAGCACGAGGGCGCCACCGTCGACTACCTGCCGGTGGACGCGCTCGGCCGGGTGCACCCGGCGGCGCTGCGCGAGGCGATCGAACGCGACCCCGCCTCGGTCGCGCTGGTCACCGTCATGTGGGCCAACAACGAGGTCGGCACCGTCCAGCCGGTCGCCGAACTCGCCGCCGTCGCCGCCGAGTACGGCATCCCGATGCACGCCGACGCGGTGCAGGCGCTCGGCCAGGTGCCGGTCTCCTTCGCCGGCTCCGGACTCACCGCGCTCACCGTCACCGGCCACAAGATCGGCGGCCCGTTCGGCATCGGCGCGCTGCTGCTGTCGCGCGGCGCGACGCCCGTTCCGCTGCTGCACGGCGGCGGCCAGGAGCGCGACGTCCGCTCCGGCACCCTGGACGCCCCCGCCGCCGCCGGCTTCGCGGCCGCCGCGGCCATCGCCGTCGAACGCCGCGAGGAGCACGCCCTCGCCCTCGGCGGGCTGCGGGACGAACTGGTCGCGAGCGTGCTCGCCGCCGTCCCGGACGCGGTGCTCAACGGCGACCCGGCGGGGGAGGGGCGGCTGCCCGCCAACGCGCACTTCTCCTTCCCCGGCTGCGAGGGCGACGCGCTGCTGATGCTGCTCGACGCCCGGGGCATCGAGTGCTCCACCGGCTCGGCCTGCTCGGCCGGCGTCCCGCAGCCCAGCCACGTGCTGCTGGCGATGGGCGTCGACCCGCTGCTCGCCCGGGCCTCGCTGCGCTTCTCGCTCGGCCACACCTCCACCCGCGACGATGTCACCGCCCTCGCGGAGGCCATCGCCCCGGCCGTCCAGCGCGCCCGCAACGCCGGTCTCGCGGCCGTCCGGCGCTGAGCCGGAAGGCCGTCCGGTGCCGAGCGGGAAGGCCGTCCGGCGCTGAGCCGGAACCCCGGTGGAATGCCGGGCGGCACCACGTACGCTTGTTGTCATCATGACTGACTTCCCGGGTGCCCCGACCGCTCCGTCCCCCACCGGCCGCCTGCGTGTGCTCGCGGCGATGTCCGGCGGGGTGGACTCCGCCGTCGCCGCGGCCCGCGCGGTCGAGGCAGGCCACGAGGTGACCGGTGTGCACCTGGCCCTGTCCAGCAACCCGCAGTCCTTCCGCACCGGCGCGCGCGGCTGCTGCACCATCGAGGACTCCCGGGACGCCCGCCGCGCCGCCGATGTGATCGGCATCCCGTTCTACGTCTGGGACCTCGCCGAGCGCTTCCGCGAGGACGTCATCGACGACTTCGTGGCCGAGTACGCGGCCGGGCGCACCCCCAACCCGTGCCTGCGCTGCAACGAGAAGATCAAGTTCGCGGCGCTGCTGGACAAGGCGGTCGCCCTCGGCTTCGACGCCGTCTGCACCGGCCACTACGCCCGGATCGTCGACCGGCCGGACGGCGCCCGCGAACTGCACCGGGCCGTCGACGCGGCCAAGGACCAGTCCTACGTGCTCGGCGTGCTCGACGCCGACCAGCTCGCCCACTCGCTCTTCCCGCTCGGCGACACCACCAAGGACGTCATCCGCGAGGAGGCCGAGCGGCGCGGCCTGGGCGTCGCCAAGAAGCCCGACTCGCACGACATCTGCTTCATCGCCGACGGCGACACCCAGGGCTTCCTGGCCCGCCACCTCGGCACCGCCACCGGCGACATCCTGGACGTCGACGGCACCAAGCTCGGCGAGCACGACGGCGCCTACGGCTTCACCATCGGCCAGCGCAAGGGCCTGCGGATCGGCCGCCCGGCCGCCGACGGCAAGCCGCGCTACGTACTGGACATCTCGCCGGTGAACAACACCGTCACCGTCGGCCCGGCCGAGGGCCTCGACGTCACCGGCCTCACCGCGATCCGCCCCCGCTGGTGCGGCACCGAGCCCCTGGCCGACGGCCGCTACACCGCCCAGCTGCGCGCCCACGGCGAGGAGGTCCCGGTCAGCGCCTCGGTCACCGACGACACCCTCCGCGTCGACCTCGACACCCCGGCCCGCGGCATCGCCCCCGGCCAGGCCGTCGTCCTCTACGACGGCACCCGCGTCGTCGGCTCCGCCACCATCGCCACCACGGAACGCCCGGCCGTCAACGTCTGAGGACGAGCTCGGCCGTGACCGCCCGCGCCGCCGACCCGGCGGCGCGGGCGGCGTTCAGCGGAAGTGGCCGATCAGCACCAGGGCCGCGGTGAGGACGTGGAGCGCGGCCGCCGCTGAAACGCCGTACGCGGCCCAGGCCCGGACGGGATCGGCGCCGGGACACACGTCATCGGAGTCGGGCCTGTCCTCCGACGGCCTCACCGGGTGATCGCCAGGTCGGCGTGAACGACCTCCGCCCTTGCAGGGCCGCATCTCCTCTGAACGGGCTTCTGCCATGCGCTCATGTACATGAGTCGACCTGCCGCGGGAGAATCCCGCGGCAGGTCGACAGAGTTGACAGCTCCTCAGTCCCGCGCGGGGAAGCGGTGGTCGAGGACGAACTGGTCGGCGGCCATGACGGTGTCGCACACGCCGACCACCCGGTCGTCCGTGGCGACGGCATCGCGAACGAGGTGGATCACCGGCGCGCCGGGACTCAGTGCGACGGCCTTGCGCACCGTGCCGGACGCCACTCCGTACCGTTGCATGAGCTCGGCTTCGCTGGGCACGGTCGCGCCGGGGGCGAGGCCGCCCGATGCGATCTGTGCGGCGAGATCGGCCGCGATCTGCAAGTACTTTGCTGTGGCCGACGAGGCCACGTCACCATTCGAGGCTCCTATTCTCCTGCACATGAGGAACAGCGCCGGGAACTCCCGGTCAACGCCGCTCCACTCGGTGTCCGTCGCCGGGGTGGTGGTGCGGGAGGACGGCCGGGTGCTGGCGATCAGGCGGGCCGACAACGGGACCTGGGAGCCGCCGGGCGGAGTGCTGGAGGTGGCGGAAGCCGTTGAGGACGGCGTGCGGCGCGAGGTGTTCGAGGAGACCGGGATCAAGGTCGGCGTGGAGCGGCTGACCGGCGTCTACAAGAACGTGAGTCGCGGAATCGTCGCCCTGGTGTTCCGCTGCCGACCGGAGAGCGGGAGCGAGCGGCTCTCGGAGGAGTCGACCGCCGTCGCCTGGCTCGCACCGGCCGAGGTGTCCGACCGCATGGCCGAGGTGTACGCGGTACGTGTCCTGGACGCGCTCCGGGACAGTGCCGCACCGGCCACGCGGTCCCATGACGGGCGGCAACTGCTCGGCTGACGGTCGCGAGTCGCCTGGAGGGCGTGGCGTGAAGCTGCACGACTACGCCGTGATGCGGATCCCGCTCTACCTGATCGTGGACCCGCGCGAGCGGACGGTGACGCTGTTCTCCGAGCCCGACCACGACCGCTACCACACCCGCACGGACCGGAAGTTCGGTGACGGGATCGGCATTCCGGAGCCGTTCGGCTTCATGCTGGACCTGGCGGTGCTCGTCCCGTACAAGGACTGAGGCGGCGGACAAACCCGGTGAGCGGGGGTGCGGGGGCGTGATAGACCGGGAGGCACTATGAATATCTGCGTCTTCTGCTCCGCGTACTCGCTCGACGACCGCTACTCGGCCCCCGCCGCCGAGTTCGCCCGGCTGCTCGGGGAGGGCGGGCACACCCTGGTGTGGGGCGGGTCGAACGCCGGGCTGATGGGGCTGCTCGCCGACGGGGTGAAGGCTGCCGGGGGGCGGCTGGTCGGCATCTCCGTCGAGTTCCTGAAGCACAAGGCGTACGACGGGGCCGACGAGCTGGTCACCACCGCCGACCTGGCCGAGCGCAAGGCGCAGCTGCTGATGCGCGCGGACGCGGTGGTGGTCCTGGTCGGCGGGCTGGGCACCCTGGACGAGGTGACCGAGGTGCTGGAGCTGAAGAAGCACGCGCTGCACGACAAGCCGGTGGTGGTGCTGGACACCGAGGGCTTCTACGCGGGGCTGCGCACCCAGCTGGAGCGGATGGAGGCCGAGGGCTTCCTGCCCCGCCCGCTGGGCGAGCTGATCACCTTCGCCGACGCCCCGGCCCAGGTCTTCGAACAGCTCAAGGGCTGAGAGGATCACGGTCATGGCCTCTCATCTGATCACTGGCGCCGGCTCCGGCATCGGCGCCGTCCTCGCCACCCGTCTCGCCGAGCGCGGGGACGAGCTCTGGCTGCTGGCCCGCGACGCCCGCCGCGCCGCCGAGCTGCGCGAGCGCTTCCCCGGCGCGCGGACCCTGGTCGGCGACCTCGCCGACCCGGCGAAGCTCTCCTGGGCCCTCGGGCACCAGACGCCGCCGGTCGAGCTGGACTCGCTGCTGCACGTGGCGGGCATGGTCGAGCTGGCCCCGGTCGGCGAACTGCCGGTCAAGGCCTGGCAGGAGACCCTGAACGTCAATCTGGTCGCCCCCGCCGAGCTGACCCGGCTGCTGCTGCCCTCGGTGCGGCTGGCCAAGGGCCATGTGGTGTTCGTCAACTCCGGCGCCGGGCTGCGGGCGAGTGCCGACTGGTCGGCGTACGCGGCGAGCAAGCACGGGCTGCGGGCCCTCGCCGACTCGCTGCGGCTGGAGGAGCACGGCAACGGCGTGCGGGTCACCTCGGTGTACCCGGGCCGTACCGCCACCGCGATGCAGGTCAAGGTGCACCAGCAGGAGGGCCGGGTGTACGACGCCGGCCAGTGGATCGAGCCGGAGTCGGTGGCGAAGGCGGTCCTGGCGGCGCTGGACGCCTCCCGGGACGCGGAGATCACCGACATCACCGTCCGCCCGGGGCGGTAGGAGGTCCACGAACGGGGCGCCGGCAGGTCCGGCGCCCCGGCTTTTCGGCGGGGGAACCGTGAAGGCGCGAAGGTCGTCCTTGGGTTCGTCCGTTCGTCCTCGGCCTGTCCGGGTGCAGAGGATTGACATGTTGTCAGGCCGTCGGCCTGTCAGGGGGGTTCCATGTCCAGAATTCGCACGACACTTGCGGTCGGCGTGACGCTGCTCGGAACGGTCGGCCTGCCGGCCGTCGCGACGAGCGGCGCGCAGGCGGCCGCCACCACTCTTTACGTCAACAACGCGGCCGCGGCCGCCTGTGCCGACGACGGCACGGGCACCCTGGCCCGGCCCTACTGCACGGTGGCCGCCGCGGCCGCCGCGGCCCGGCCCGGCCAGACGGTCCAGATCGCCGACGGCACCTACGTCGAGCCCGTGACCGTCGACCACTCGGGCACGGCCGAGGCACCCATCACCTTCCGCGGCCCGACGGCCGGACAGCCCGCGCCGTACAACTCGGGCTGGGCCTACCTCGGCACCTCCGACAAGCCCGGCGGGGGACTCACCGTCAAGGGGGCCCAACACGTCCGGTTCGAGGTGCTGAAGGTTCTGACCGGACCGCAGAACACGGCCGTGCTCGTCGACGGCTCGCGCGACGTGTCCTTCTCGGAGGTCGGTCTGGCCGGCGGCCCGGCGCTGCGGATCACCAACGGCTCCGAGCGGGTCAGTGCCGTCCGCAGCGGTTTCTCCGACATCACGGTGGACGGCGGCTCGACCGGGACCGTGCTCAGCACGAACACGGCCGGCTCCGTCCGGGTCGACGGCGCCCCGGGCACCGTCGTCGTGAGCAACACCCTCGGGGACTGCTCGAAGGGCCTCGTCCTGACCGGTGCCTCCGCCGGAACCACGGTCGAGAACAACGTCATCAACACCGCGAACGAGCGCGGCGAGCGCTGCGACGCGAGCACCCCGGCCGTCGGCATCACCGTCGACCGGAGCGCCACGGCCGGTCTGAAGCTCGACTACAACGTGGTCGACTCGCGCAGCGGGTCGCCCGCCTACGACTGGGCCGGCACCGGGTACACGGACCGGGCGGCCTTCACAGCGGCCAGCGGACAGGGCGCCCACGACTTCGTCGAACCCACGTCCAGGGACGCGCGGAACCGGCCCGACGCGCCCAAGCACCAGTTCGACTCGGCCGACGAGAACGCGCCCGGCATGCTGACCGTCGACCTCAAGGGGAACGCGGCGCAGGACGACCCGACGGTGCCCAACACCGGTACCGGCAGCGGAACCCGCGACCGGGGCGCGTACGAGGACCGGACCGGCGGCAGCGCGTACACGCCGGTGGGCCCGGTGCGGCTGCTGGACACCCGGGAGGCGATCGGGGTTCCGCAGGCGCGGGCCGTGGCGCCGGGGGAGACGGTCAACCTGCCGGTCACGGGCGTGGCCGGGGTGCCGGTCGACGGTGTGACGGCCGTGACGATGACCGTGACCGCGACCGAGCCGACGCGGGACGGCGACCTCGCGGTGCGTCCGTTCGGCTACGCCTGGTCGAGCCCCTCCTCGCTGATCGACGAGAGGGCGACCACCTCCACCCTGAAC
>NZ_JZWY01000110.1:0-273 GCF_000966955.1 Streptomyces sp. NRRL S-495 | reverse complement strand
GGTGACGGTGCCGGTGAAGGACGGCAAGGTGTCGTTCTACAACCACTCCGGCGGGACCGTGCACGTGATCGCCGACCTGGCCGGCTACTACGGCGTCACGGGCGACCTCTTCCAGCCGCAGGGCCCGACCCGGGTGCTGGACACCCGGGAGCCGATCGGAGTGCCGCAGGCCCGGGCCGTCCCGGCCTTCGGCACGCTGGAGCTGCCGGTCGCGGGTGCGGCCGGGGCCACGGCGGTGACGATGAACGTGACGGTCACCGAGCCGGAGCAGGA
>NZ_JZWY01000109.1:0-4057 GCF_000966955.1 Streptomyces sp. NRRL S-495 | reverse complement strand
GGGCCACGGCGGTGACGATGAACGTGACGGTCACCGAGCCGGAGCAGGACGGCCATCTGACGGTCTACCCGCACGGTGGCGCGGCGCCGGACACCTCGAACCTGAACTGGACGGCCGGTAGGACTGTCGCCAACCTGGTGACGGTGCCGGTGAAGGACGGCAAGGTGTCCTTCTACAACCGCTCCGGCGGCACCGTGCACCTGATCGCCGACCTGGCCGGCCACCACAGCGCCGAGGGCCGGATCGCGTTCTACCCGGGCGGGCCGACCCGGATCATGGACACCCGGCTGAGCTGGGGGCGTCCCTACTACCGCCCGGCGGGCACCGTCCCGGCCTGGGGCTCCCTGACCGTCTTCGCGGGCGCGGGGAGCTACCCGGCCTCGGCCACCCTGAACGTCACGGTGACCGAGCCGGGGGCCGCGGGCCACCTCACGGCGTACTCCGGCGTCGGACCGGTCCCGGACACCTCCACGCTCAACTTCGAGGCCGGGCAGACCGTCGCCAACCAGGCCGTGGTCCCGGTCGATCCGGCCAACAGGACGGTCGTGCTCCACAACGCCAGCGGTGCGCCGGTGCACCTCGTGGTCGACGACAGTGGCAGCGAGAGCTACTGACCACCACCCGGCCCGCACCCTCCGGCGGCCCCGCCACCGAGCCCCGCGCCCGGTGCCGGGGCCGTCGGCGTTCCCGACCCCATAGGCTTCGGCCGTGAGCAACGGACTTCCCTTCCCCGAACTGGTCGGCGCCGCCACCGGCGTCGGATCGCTGCCCGGCACCGACGCCCGGGAGGCCGCCCGGACCTCCACCGGCGCGCTGGAGCACCTGCCGTTCCTCCCCGAACTCCCCGCCCGGGGGCCGGGCGCCGACATGATCGGCCGTTCTGCCGGCCTCCTGGTCGAGCTGTTCGCGCAGACCGAGCCGAGCGGTTGGCGCTTCGCCGACCGTCCGGGCCGGGACACCCGGCGGGCCCACTCCTGGCTGGGCGAGGACCTCGACGCGATGGAGGAGTTCACCCAGGGCTACACCGGCGCGCTCAAGGTGCAGGCGGTGGGGCCGTGGACCCTGGCCGCCTCGATCGAGCTCAAGTACGGCGAGAAGGCGCTCGCCGACCCGGGCGCCTGCCGGGACATCGCCGGTTCGCTCACCGAGGGCCTGCGCCGCCACCTCGCCGAGGTCCGCCGCCGGGTGCCCGGGGCGGAGCTGGTGCTCCAGCTCGACGAGCCCTCGCTGCCCGCCGTGTTGTCCGGCGAGGTGCGGACCGCGAGCGGTTTCCAGCGGCTGCGCTCCGTCGACCGGCAGCGCGCCGAGGAGGCGCTGCGGGACGTGATCGGCGCCCTGGACGCACCCGTGGTGGTGCACTGCTGCGCGCCCGGGGTGCCGCTGCCGCTGCTGCGCCGGGCCGGGGTCGCCGGTGTCTCGCTGGACTTCTCGCTGCTGACCGAGCGTGAGGACGAGGAGTTCGGCGAGGCGATCGACGCCGGCACCGTGATCCTCGCGGGCGTCGTCCCCTCCACCGAGCGGGCGCTCGCTCAATCAACGGCACTGTCGGACCCGGCCGGTAGTGTCCAGGGTGTCAGGGCGTTGTGGCGCAGGCTCGGGTTCTCCCCGGAGCTGCTGGGCCGCCGTGTACTGGTGACGCCGACCTGCGGGCTGGCCGGGGCCTCCCCGGACTTTGCCCGCCGGGCGCTGTCACTCAGTGTGAACGCGGCCCGGAGCCTGGTGGACAACCCGGAATGAGAGATTGACGGAGGGCTTGCGGTGGTGGCTGTCGAGGGCTGGGAGGACGTTCCGGCGGAGGTGCGCAAGCGGCACGCCGAGCTGGCCGCCGAGATCACGGACCACCGGGCCCGGTACTACGAGCAGGACGCTCCGGTCGTCAGCGACGCCGAGTTCGACGCGCTGATGCGCGAGCTGGAGGGGCTGGAGGCGGAGCATCCCGCCCTGGTCACCCCGGAGTCGCCCTCGCAGCGGGTCGGCGGCGCACCGACCCTGCTGTTCGCCCCGGTCGAGCACCGGGAGCGGCTGCTCAGCCTGGACAACGCGATGGACGACGAGGAGCTCGCCGCCTGGGCCGAGCGGGTCGCCGGCGAGCTGGCCGGGATCGACTACCACTACCTGTGCGAGCTCAAGGTGGACGGCCTGGCCGTCAACCTCACCTACGAGAACGGTCAGTTGACGCAGGCCGCGACCCGGGGCGACGGTCGGGTCGGCGAGGACATCACCGCCAACGTCCGCACCATCGAGGCGATCCCGCACCGGCTCACCGGCGACGACGTGCCCGAGCTGGTCGAGATCCGCGGCGAGGTCTACTTCCCGACCGAGGCCTTCGAGGCGCTCAACGCCTCCTTCGTGGAGGAGAACGAGCGCCGCCGGCTGGAGAACGAGGAGCGCGCCAAGGAGGGCAAGCGGCCCCGGGCGATGATCCGGCTGTTCATGAACCCGAGGAACGCCGCGGCCGGCTCGCTGCGCCAGAAGGACCCGCTGATCACCGCCTCCCGCCCGCTGCGGATGGTGGTGCACGGCATCGGCGCCCGGGTCGGCTTCGACATCGACAACCAGTCGCATGCCTACGACCTGCTGCGCGGCTGGGGCCTGCCCACCGCCCGGCACAACCGGGTGGTCGGCACGCTGGCGGAGGTGCGGGAGTTCATCGCGCACTTCGGCGAGCAGCGGCACTCGGTCGAGCACGAGATCGACGGCGTGGTCGTCAAGGTGGACGAGATCGCCCTGCAGGGCCGGCTCGGCTCCACCTCGAAGTCCCCGCGCTGGGCGATCGCCTGGAAGTACCCGCCGGAGGAGGTCACCGGGAAGCTCGCCGCGATCAAGGTCGGGATCGGCCGCACCGGCCGGGCCACCCCGTACGCGGTGCTGGCCGAGCCGGTGAAGGTGGCCGGTTCGATGGTGCAGTACGCGACCCTGCACAACCAGGACGTGGTCAAGGCCAAGGACGTCCTGCTCGGCGACACCGTGGTGCTGCGCAAGGCCGGCGACGTGATCCCGGAGATCCTCGGCCCGGTGTACGACCTGCGGGACGGCAGCGAGCAGGCGTTCGTGATGCCCTCGCACTGCCCCGAGTGCGGCACCGGGCTGCGGCCGATGGCGGAGGGGGACATCGATCTGCGCTGCCCCAACGCCCAGTTCTGCCCGGCCCAGATCCGGGAGCGGATCGCCTTCCTCGGCGGGCGCTCGGCGCTGGACATCGAGGGCCTCGGTTATGTCGCCGCCACCGCGCTGACCCAGCCGTTGGAGCCGGCCGAGGCGCCGGTGGGGAACGAGGGCGACATCTTCGGTCTGACGGTGGAGCGGCTGCTGCCGATCAAGGTGCTGGTGCGCGACCAGAAGACCGGTATGCCGAAGCTGGACGACGAGACCGGCGAGGAGAAGGAGGTGTTCTTCTTCGCCACCACCGCCGGTGCGCCGAAGAAGAACACCGGGCTGATGCTGGAGAACATCGAGAAGGCCAAGGACCGTCCGCTCTGGCGCTTCCTCAACGGCCTCTCGATCCGGCACGTCGGCCCGGTCGCCGCCCAGGACCTGGCCCGGGAGTTCCGCGACCTGGACGCGATCTTCGCGGCGAGCGAGGAGCGGCTGGCCGCCACCGAGGGGGTCGGCGCGGGCACCGCGCGCTCGATCGTCGAGTGGTACCAGGTGGACTGGCACCGGGAGATCGTCGAGAAGTGGCGTGCGGCCGGGGTCCGCTTCACCGAGGAGGCCACCGAGGAGGAGGGCGAGCGCCCCCTGGAGGGGCTGACCGTCGTGGTCACCGGCACGCTGGCCGGGCACACCCGGGACGGCGCCAAGGAGGCGCTGACCTCGCGGGGTGCGAAGGTGACCGGTTCGGTGTCGAAGAAGACCCACTTCGTGGTCGCTGGTGACAACCCCGGGTCCAAGTACGACAAGGCAGTTCAGCTGGGGCTGCCGGTCCTCGACGACGCGGGCTTCACGATCCTGCTGGAGCAGGGCTCGGCCGCCGCCCGGGTCCACCTGGGGCTGCCGGCGGAGCCGCCGGAGGAGCCGGTGAAGAAGGCACCGGCCCGGAAGAAGGCCGCCGCCAAGA
>NZ_JZWY01000108.1:0-19046 GCF_000966955.1 Streptomyces sp. NRRL S-495 | reverse complement strand
GGCGAGAGCGACGCCGTGGCGAAGGATCCCGAGGTGGGGGCACCGGCCGTCGCCGGGACCGCCGCCGAGGCCGCCGCGGAGCCCGTCGAGGAGGGCGTCGAGGGCTGACCCCGCGCGCGGAAGCCCCGAATCCGGCTTGTTATCGTCCTGATGCAACGTCATCGGGTGCCGCACAGTGTTAGCGGGCATCGTGACACTGTGCGGCACCTAGCGCGGTGGCGTATGTCCGGTTGTCCGAAAGTCTGCCCGTCGGGTGAAGCCGCGCATACCCTGGAGCGCAACAGAGTGTCAGCAGGGGTGGGGGTACCGGCCGAGCCGGACTCCGCGGGGCCGCTCCATGCCTGGCAGGCTGCCGGCACCGGGACGGTGCCTCACCGCTAGGCGGCCTGACGGGGCGGGCCCGACGGAGGACTGGGCTTATGGATCGTACGACCGGCGGTGCGCCCACACGCCCGCCGCAGGGGGTGGCGGGAGCGGTCCTGCTGCTCGGCGTGCTGCTGGCCGGCGCCGCGCCGCTCATCCCGCTGGCCGTGCTGGTCTACCGCTACGAGCCGGAGCTGCTGCCACTGTTCGCGGTGCCGCTGGCCGTCCTGGTCGCGGCCTGGCGGATCGCCCGCGACCGGGCGCGCGACCAGCTCACCGACCCGCTGACCGATCTGCCCAACCGCCAGGCGTTACTCCTCGCCGCCCAGGAGTCGATCGCCGAGCACACCGAGGGCTACAGCGTCGGACTGATCCTGCTCGACCTCGATCGCTTCCGATCGCTCAACGACACCCTCGGCCATACCGCCGGCGACCGTCTGCTCGTCCACATCGCCCGTCGGCTGCACCGGGCACTGCGCTCCGGCGGGGCCGCCGGCAGCGCCACCCGCGAGTCCATCGACGACGTCTTCGCCGGACTTCCCCGGCACTACCGCGGCCGCCCGATGGTGGCCCGGATGGGCGGCGACGAGTTCGCCGTCCTGCTGCCCGGCATCGGCTGCCCGGACTCGCTGGAGAAGGTGGCCAAGGCGCTGATCGCAGAACTGGCCGCCCCGATCCGCCTGGACGGACTGCTGCTGGTGCTGGAGGCCAGCGCGGGGGTCTGCGTCTTCCCGCAGCACGCCCAGGACGCCGAGTCGCTGCTGCGCCGCGCCGACGTGGCGATGGGGCACGCGCAGCGCGGCCGCACCTCGGTGGAGCAGTACGACGAGGCCCAGGACGCCGACACCCCGTACCGGATCGGACTGCTGGGCGACCTGCGGCGGGCCCTGGAGACCGGCGAGGTCCAGCTGCACTACCAGCCCAAGGTGGCCTTCGACGGCCGGGTGGTCGGCCTGGAGGCGCTGCTGCGCTGGGAGCGTCCCGGCCAGGGCCGGGTCTCCCCGGACGAGTTCGTGGGCCTCGCCGAGTCCAGCGGGCTGATGCCCCGGCTGACCGACTACGTGCTGGAGGCCGCCGTCGGCCAGCTCGCCCAGTGGCGCGAGCAGGGCCTCCAGGTGCAGGTCGCGGTGAACGTCTCGCCGCGCGACGTGCTCAACCCCGGCTTCGCCCAGCGGGTCGCCGGCCACCTCGTCCGCCACCAGGTGCCGGCCCACGCGCTCCAGCTGGAGATCACCGAGCGGCTGCTGCTGGACGACTCCCGCCGGGCCGCCGACACCCTGGCGGAGCTGCGCGGCTACGGGGTCGGGATGTCCCTGGACGACTTCGGGACCGGCCACTCCTCGCTGGTACGGCTGCGCAGCCTGCCGGTCGGCGAGCTGAAGATCGACCGCTCCTTCGTCTCCCGGATGGCCACCGACGACCACGACGCGGCGGTGGTCCGCTGCTCGGTCGAGCTGGCCCACTCGCTCGGCCTGACCGTGGTCGCCGAGGGTGTCGAGGACGACGAGACCTGGGAGCGGCTGAACTGCATGGGGGTGGACGCGGTGCAGGGCTGGCTGGTGTCGGCGGCGCTGCCGGCCGAGCAGGCCACCGCCTGGCTGCGGGTGCACCGCACCGGCGCGCCGCCGGTGGAGCGGCTCGGCTCCGCCGCCGACCGGCTGCCGCCCGCGATCCAGCCCGTCCTGCCGCCGGTGATCCAGGCGGCGCAGGCGGCGAAGCTGGAGATCCAGGCGCCCAAGCAGCAGAGTTGGGCGCCGACCCGCCCGCAGTGAGGCCGCCGCGCGACGAGGGTGACCGGGGCCCACCGCCGGTCGTTGGCCGGTGGCCGGGCCGTGCCCCATAGGATGGGGACCACAGACCACGAGGACGGGAGCGCCGGACAGGCGGCTCCCGGCCCGGGCCCGGCGCCGCCGGAAGGCGGATCCGGGCCTCACCAGAACTCACCCTGAGGATCGCTGCATGCCTGGCATCACGCGCGAGGAGGTCGCCCACCTCGCTCGGCTGTCGCGTCTTGAGTTGCAGGCCGAAGAGTTGGACCACTTCGCCGAGCAGCTGGACGTGATCATCGGCGCGGTCGCCCGCGTTTCCGAGGTCGCCGGACAGGACGTCCCGCCCACCTCCCACCCGCTGCCGCTGACCAACGTCATGCGCGCGGACGAGGTCCGGCCGTCGCTCACCCCGGACCAGGCGCTGGCCGGGGCCCCGGCCGCCGAGGAGCAGCGTTTCCGTGTGCCCCAGATCCTCGGGGAGGACTGACCGATGACCGAGCTCATCCGTTACACCGCGGCCGAGACCGCCGCCGCCGTCGCCAAGGGCGAGGTGTCCGCCGTCGAGGTGGCCCAGGCGCACCTGGACCGCATCGAGGCCGTCGACAAGAAGGTCAACGCCTTCCTGCACGTCGACACCGAGGGCGCGCTGAGCGCCGCCCGGGCCGTCGACGAGAAGCGCGCCAAGGGCGAGGAGCTGGGCCCGCTGGCCGGCGTCCCGCTGGCGCTGAAGGACGTCTTCACCACCAAGGGCGTGCCGACCACCTGCGGTTCGAAGATCCTCGAAGGCTGGATCCCGCCGTACGACGCCACCCTGACCACGCGTCTCAAGGACGCCGGCGTGGTGATCCTCGGCAAGACCAACATGGACGAGTTCGCGATGGGCTCCTCCACCGAGAACTCCGCCTACGGCCCGACCGGCAACCCGTGGGACCTCTCCCGGATCCCCGGCGGCTCCGGCGGCGGTTCGGCCGCCGCGCTGGCCGCCTTCGAGGCGCCGCTGGCGATCGGCACCGACACCGGCGGCTCGATCCGCCAGCCCGGCGCCGTCACCGGCACCGTCGGTGTGAAGCCGACCTACGGCTCGGTGTCGCGCTACGGCCTGGTCGCCTTCTCCAGCAGCCTGGACCAGGGCGGCCCGTGCGCCCGCACCGTGCTGGACGCGGCGCTGCTGCACGAGGCGATCGCCGGCCACGACCCGCTGGACTCCACCTCGATCGACGCCCCGGTCCCGGCCGTGGTCGAGGCCGCGAAGCTGCGCGACGTGCGCGGCATGCGGATCGGCGTGGTGAAGGAGTTCTCCGGCGAGGGCTACCAGGCCGGCGTGATGCAGCGCTTCAACGAGTCGGTGGAGCTGCTGCGCGAGCTGGGCGCCGAGGTCGTCGAGGTCTCCTGCCCGTCCTTCACCCTGGCGCTGCCGGCGTACTACCTGATCGCCCCGAGCGAGGCCTCGTCCAACCTGGCCCGCTTCGACGCGATGCGCTACGGCCTGCGGGTCGGCGACGACGGCTCCCGCTCGGCCGAGGAGGTCACCGCGCTGACCCGCGAGGCCGGCTTCGGCCCCGAGGTGAAGCGCCGCATCATCCTGGGCACCTATGCGCTGTCCTCGGGCTACTACGACGCCTACTACGGCTCGGCCCAGAAGGTGCGGACGCTGATCTCCCGCGACTTCGACGCCGCCTTCGCGGGCGTGGACGTGCTGGTCTCGCCGACCACGCCGACCACCGCCTTCCCGATCGGCGAGCGCGCCGACGACCCGATGGCGATGTATCTGGCCGACCTGTGCACGATTCCGTCCAACCTTGCGGGCAACGCGGCCATGTCGCTGCCGGTCGGCCTGGCCCCGGAGGACAATCTCCCGGTCGGCCTGCAGATCATCGCACCCGCGATGGCGGACGACCGCCTGTACCGCGTGGGCGGCGCCGTCGAGGCCGCACTCAACGACAAGTGGGGGCACACCCTGCTGGAGGAGGCACCGGCACTGTGAGCAAGATCGAGAACGCCAAGGCCCAGTCGGCATCGCTGAAGGGGTGGAAGCACTCCAAGCCCGGGCTCTGGCTGTCCATCGGCACCAGCGCCTTCGGCGCGATCTCCATCGTCAAGGACGTGCGCAAGGCCCGCGGCGAGAGCGACACCCTCAAGCTGGTCAACGCCCTGGTCGGCGCCGCCGCCCTGGTCACCGGCACGGCCCTGCTGGTCCGTGAGCTGCGCCGCCTCGGCGACGACGACGTCCTGCTGGGCTGACCCAGCCCGTGAGGCCCCGGCCTGCACCCGAGGTGCAGGCCGGGCCCGCACCACCGAAGACTTTTTAGTGAAGGGGACGCTGTGAGCGTCAAGAACCTGGTCTCCTACGAGGACGCGCTCGCGTCGTTCGACCCGGTGATGGGCCTGGAGGTCCACGTCGAGCTGGGCACCAAGACCAAGATGTTCTGCGGTTGCTCGACCGAGCTGGGCGCCGAGCCGAACAGCCAGGTCTGCCCGACCTGCCTGGGCCTGCCGGGCTCGCTGCCGGTCGTGAACGCGATCGGCGTGGAGTCGGCCGTCAAGATCGGCCTGGCGCTGAACTGCGAGATCGCCGAGTGGTGCCGGTTCGCGCGGAAGAACTACTTCTACCCGGACATGCCGAAGAACTTCCAGACCTCGCAGTACGACGAGCCGATCGCCTTCAACGGCTACCTCGACGTGCAGCTGGAGGACGGCTCGACCTTCCGGGTGGAGATCGAGCGCGCCCACATGGAGGAGGACACCGGCAAGTCCAGCCACGTCGGCGGCGCGACCGGCCGGATCCACGGCGCGACCCACTCGCTGCTGGACTACAACCGGGCCGGCATCCCGCTGATCGAGATCGTCACCAAGCCGATCGAGGGAGCCGGCGAGCGCGCCCCCGAGGTCGCCCGCGCGTACGTCGCCGAGCTGCGCGAGGTCATCCGCTCGCTGGGCGTCTCCGAGGCCCGGATGGACAAGGGCCAGATGCGCTGCGACGTCAACCTGTCGCTGCGCCCGAACGGCACCGAGACCTTCGGCACCCGCTCGGAGACCAAGAACGTCAACTCGCTGCGCAGCGTGGAGCGGGCCGCCCGCTTCGAGATCCAGCGGCACGCCACGGTGCTGACCGACGGCGGCACGATCGTCCAGGAGACCCGGCACTTCCACGAGGAGGACGGCAGCACCACCGCCGGCCGGATCAAGGACAACGCCGAGGACTACCGGTACTTCCCGGAGCCGGACCTGGTGCCGATCGCGCCGGCCCGGGCCTGGGTGGAGGAGCTGCGCGCCGGGCTGCCCGAGCTGCCCCGGGTGCGCCGGGCCCGGCTGCAGGCCGAGTGGGGCCTGACGGACAAGGACATGCAGTCGGTGCTGAACGCCGGCGCCGTCGAGCCGATCCAGGAGACCATCGCCGCCGGCGCCCCGGCCGACCAGGCCCGCAAGTGGTGGATGGGCGAGCTGGCCCGCCGGGCCAACGAGACCGGCACCGAGCTGGCCGAGCAGCCGATCACCCCGGCGCAGGTCGCCCGGGTCGCCGCGCTGGTCGCCGAGGGCAAGCTGAACGACAAGCTGGCCCGTCAGGTCATCGAGGCCGTGCTGGCCGGCGAGGGCGAGCCGGACGCGGTCGTCGCGCAGCGCGGCCTGGCCGTGGTCTCGGACGACTCCGCGCTCGGTGCCGCCGTGGACCAGGCCATCGCCGAGAACGAGGCGATCGCCGCCAAGATCCGCGACGGCAAGGTGGCCGCGGTCGGCGCGCTGGTCGGCGCGGTCATGAAGACCACCCGCGGTCAGGCCGACGCGGCCCGGGTCAAGGATCTGATCCTTGAGAAGCTGGGCGTTTCTGCCTGAGTTTCCAAGGCGCCTAAGGCGTTCTAAGGGCTACTTAGAGCCCTAAGGCCCGGTCTTACCCTTCATAAGGGGTAGGGCCGGGCCTTTGCCGTACCCGGGACCCCGGACCTAAGGCGGTCGGGGCCCGGAACATCCGGCAGGCTGCCGATGCGGCCCACCCCCCTGGGAGAGGAATCTTTACCTCAGAACGAGAGAGACACCGAAACCCACAAGGGGAAACACCGTGATCGAGTACGAGCTCATCAAGCAGCAGGAACTGGAACTCCGGGCCCTGGCCGACCACGAGCGCCTGGTCCGCGAGGCGAAGGGTGCCAAGCGCACCGGCTGGCGCCCGAACGTCGGCTTCCGCCTCCAGCGGCGCACCGTCCGCCCGCGCGAATGCTGACGAACCGGCACCAAGGTGCCGAGCAAGGACCGGAAGGGGAGGCGACACGGGGGTGCGCCTCCCCTTCCGGGCGTCCGGGGGGCGGGATAACCCCTCGGACCGCACCCGACCTCTATGGCATGCTCGCCTCCATGCAGCAGATATCGGTGAGTCCCGTCTTCGTCGGCCGCGATCCGGAACTCACCGTCCTGCTGGACGCCATGCGCAGGGCCGGGGACGGCCAGCCGCAGACCGTGCTGATCGGCGGCGAGGCCGGCGTCGGCAAGACCCGGCTGCTGGAGGAGTTCCTCCGTCAGGCCTGCCTCGACGGCGTGGTCACCACCGTCGGCGGCTGTCTGGAGATCGGCGCCGAGGGCCTGCCCTACGCGCCGCTGGCCACCGCGCTGCGCCGGCTGCACCGGAGTCTGGGCACCGAGCTGGAGACCGCCGCGGCCGGTATGGAGGGGCACCTCGCCCGGCTGATGCCGGACTTCGGCGAGGCCGACGGCGAACCCAACGACGAGTACGGACGAGCCCGGCTGTTCGAGCACACCGCGAGGCTGTTCGAACGACTCGGCACGGACCGTACCCTCGTGCTCGCCGTCGAGGACCTCCACTGGTCCGACCGCTCCACCCGGGAGCTGCTGGCCTACCTGGTCCGCACCCTGCACCGGGCCCGGGTGCTGCTGGTCGCCACCTACCGCAGCGACGACCTGCACCGCCGCCACCCGCTGCGGCCGTTCCTGGCCGAGCTGGAGCGGCTGCGCACCGTGCAGCGGGCCGAGCTGGAGCGCTTCGGGCCCGGCGAGGTGGCCGCGCAGCTGGCCGGCATCCTCGGCACCGCCGCCCCGGACCGGGAGCTGGTCGACCGGATCCACCGCCGCTCCGAGGGCAACCCCTTCTTCGTCGAGGAGCTGGCCACCGCCTTCCGCGAGGGCTGCTCGGCCGGGCTCACCGACTCGCTCCGGGACATGCTGCTGGTCCGGGTCGAGGCGCTGGACGAGCAGACCCAGCGGGTGCTGCGGATCGCCGCCGAGGGCGGCTCCTACGTCGAGCACGCCCTGCTCGCCGCCGTCCTGGAGGACGAGGAGGAGCTGATCGACTCGCTCCGGGTCGCGGTCGGCGCCAACATCCTGCGCCCGGACACCGACGGCGACGGCTACCGGTTCCGGCACGCGCTGGTCCGGGAGGCGGTTTCGGACGACCTGCTGCCGGGTGAGCGGCACCGGATCAACCGGCGCTTCGCCGCCGCGCTGGAGGCCGATCCGCACCTGGTCGGCTCCGACGTCCGCCCCGCCCGGCTGGCCAACTACTGGTACCACGCCCACGACCCGGCCCGGGCCCTGCCGACCGCCCTGGAGGCCGCCAGGGCCGCCCGCCGGCGCAATGCCTTCGCCGAGCAGCTGCGGATGCTGGAACGGGCCCTGGAGCTCTGGGACGAGGTCCCGGACGAGGTGCTGGCGGGCACCCTGCGCCCGCACGACTGGGCCGAGACCTACCCGCCCTGCTCCTGCGACGTGGACCGGCACGACGAGCACTGCGACCGGCTCTGCCTGATCGACGTGCTGGCCGAAGCCGTGGTCGCGGCCCGCCGCAGCGGGGACCGCGAGCGCGGGCTGAGCCTGGCCCGGCGGGCGCTCAAGCTGGTCGACGAGACCGAGCACCCGGCCCGCGCCGCCTGGTTCCGGATCAACCGGGCCCGGATGCTCGGCCACCTGCGCCGCTCCGGCGACGAGGCGGAGATCGCGTACGCGCACCGGCTGGTCGAGCACCTGCCGCCGTCCGCCGTCCAGGCCGAGGTGTTCGCCCTCGGCGCCGGCAACGGGATGCTCTCCAACCCCCGGCCCGAGCTGGTCGAACTCGCCGAGCGGGCGGTCCGGATCGCCCGCGAGGTGGGCGCGGACGCCATCGAGCAGCACGCCCTGATGACGCTCGGCGGGCTGCGCAACGACCTCGACTCCGACCCGGAGGCCGCGGTCGCCCAGCTCACCGCGGCGGTGGAGGCCACCCGGCGGATCGGTGCCCCCGACATCCTGCTGCGCGGCATCAACAACCTGGCCTCGATGCAGCGCGGGCTCGGCCGGGCCGAGGAGGCGGCGGCGCTCGCCCGGGAGGGGCTGGAGTCGGCCCGGGGCAACGGCCTCCAGCGCAACATCGGCACCATCCTGACCGGGAACCTCGCCGAGGCGCTGATGGACCTCGGACGGGTCGACGAGGCCGAGCAGGTGCTCGCCGAGTGCCATCTGGTCGGGGCGACCGGCACCCACGCCGAGTTCCTGGACCGGATGCGCGGCGAACTCGCCCTGCTCCGCGGCGACCTGCCCGGCGCCGCCGCGATGCTGGCCCAGGCCAGGGCGGCCAACCGGATCGGCCAGCTCCAGCACTCCGTCCCGATCGCGCGGCTGGCGCTGCGGGTCGCCGCCGGGGCCGGCCGCCCGCTGGACGCCCGCGCCGAGCTGATCGCCGCCCTGGACGAGGACCTCCGGTGCGGCTACCTCGCCGACCTCTACCCGCTGCTGGTGGACGGCGCCGCCGCCGAGGCGGACAGCCGGGGCCTGCCGGAGGCCGAGCGGGGACGGGCCGCCGTGCTGGCCAGGATCGCCGGGACGGCGGCCGGGCTGACCCCGACCGTGCCGCTGCACCACGGCTGGGCCCGGCTGCTGGAGGCCGAACTGGCCCGCGCCGAGGGGGCGGACACCCCTGAGCAGTGGGCCACCGCGGTCGCGGCGCTGCGCCCGACCGGGCTGCCGTACCCGCTGGCGGTCGCGCTGCTGCGGGCCGGCGAGGCCGAGGTACTGGCCGGACGCCGTGAATCCGGCGTCGAACTCCTGCGCGAGGCACGGGAACTGGCGTCCGCCCGGTCCGACGCCGGACTGCGGGCCGAGATCGACGCGCTGGCCGCGCGGGCCGGACTGGCGCTCGTCGCGGACCGCCCGGTGCCCGCTCCGGCACTGCCGGCCGGTGAATCCCTCGGCCTCACCCCCCGTGAGCGGGACGTGCTCCGATTGCTCGCCCGGGGGTGCACCAACCGGCAGATCGCCGAGGAACTGTACATCTCGCCGAAGACCGCGAGCGTGCACGTCTCCAACATCCTCGGCAAGCTCGCGGTGGCCGGCCGGGGCGAGGCGGCCGCGCTGGCCCACCGGCTGCGGCTGTTCCCGGCTGCGGCTGTTCCCGGAGGACCTGGCTCCGGCCGCCCGCTGACGGCCCGTCCCCCGCCCCCGCCCGGTGCTCCCGCCCGCTGCCCCGCCCGGCGTACCGCCGTGGTGGCCGGTGCCGGGCGGGCGCTGCCGCGTGCTCCCGTGCGCGCTGCGTGAGCCCCCTTGTGCGCGCCCCCGTCAACCGGACCGATTCGGCGGAATCGGACGCAATTCCCTACCCCCGGGCCATTACTCTAAGTTGAGTGTGCGTGTCATTGAGTGACCGAAGTGGTGTAGGGTCCCGAACGGGAACATCGGTGTGGCGGGACGGCCGGCAGGCCCCCCGCTCCCTGGGTCACCGCCCTGCCGGGGCGCCAGGTCACCGCGCACGGCCACCGGGCGCGCGGCCGGTGGTCCGTGACCGGGGCGCGAGGCCCCGGGCCGGAGGGGGAGAGGCCGAGTGAGCTCCACCGACGCGGTGCTGCCCGGAGCCGGACGGCCGCAGGCGCGCCGGACGCCGTCCTGCCCGCGGACGGGCCGCCGAGGCCGGGCCAACAGCGACCGGGCCAACAGCGGCCGGGCCCGCCCCCGCGCGGCGCCCGCGCGGGCGGCCCGCCCCCGTACCGCCCGGCCGGCGGCGGCGCGAGACCGGGGCCGCTCCGGCGGGCGCTCTGCAGCCGCAAGCTGCCGGGCGCCGCCCTCGCCGTGCTCTGCCTCGCCTACACCCTCGGCGCCGCGCTCGGCTGGGGCTCGCGCCAGGTCGCCGTCTTCATGGGCGACTTCGGCCTGGCGGCGGCCGCCCTCGCCGCCGCGCTCTCCTGTCTCGCCTACGGCTGTACGGTCGGCGGCCACGCCCGCCCGGCCTGGCTGCTGTTCGGCCTCTCCTCGCTCATGGTCGCCTTCGGCAACGGCACCTGGGGCTGGTACGAGCTGGTCGAGCGGACCCAGCTGCCGCCCAACTCGCTGGCCGAGTACGCCTTCCTGCTGTTCGCCCCGCTGGCCATCACCGGCGTCCTGGTGCTGGCCCAGCGCCCGCGCACCGCCGCCGGCTGGCTCTGCCTGCTGCTGGACGGCTGGCTGGTGGCCGGCTCGCTGTTCACCCTCAGCTGGAGCCTCGCCCTCGGCCGCACCGCCGCCGGCGAGGACGGCTCCCCGCTGCGGCTGGCCCTCAACCTGGCCTACCCGCTGCTGGACATCCTGCTCGTCTCGCTGGTCGTCGGCCTGCGCTTCGGCGGCCGGGACGGCAACCGCGCCGCCGTCCACACCGCCATGGTCGGCCTCGCCGTCACCGTGCTCTGCGACGCCCTGTTCACCTCCCCCGAGCTGCGCAGCAGCTACCACTCCGGCGAACTGCTGGACGCCGGCTGGTTCGCCGGCAGCCTGCTGCTCGCCTGGGCCCCGTGGTCCCCGCGCTGGCGCCGCCCGCTGCGCGAGCACCCGGCGCTCGGCGGGCTGCCCCGCCGCCGGGTCGCCACCACCTTCAGCGCGCTCACCCCCTACGCGGCCGCCGCCGTCTGCACCGCCGGGATCCTCTACAACGCCCTCGGCGGGCGCTCGTTGGACCGGGTGGTGGCCTCGGCGGCCTGCACCGTCGGCCTGGCGCTGATCCTGCGCCAGGGCATCATGCTGCTCGACAACCTCTCGCTGGCCCAGGAACTCGCCCACAAGGAGGCGCACTTCCGTTCCCTGGTGCAGGGCTCCAGCGACGTCATCATGATCGCCGGCGCCAACGGCGTGCTCTCCTACGTCTCCCCGGCCGCGCTGGGCGTCTACGGGCGCGACCCGGAGGAACTCGTCGGCGGCAACCTGCTCGACCTCATCCACCCCGAGGACGTCGACCGGGTGCTGCTGGAGGTCCGCCGCTTCCTGGCCCGGGGCCGGCTCGCCGCCCACCGCGACCCGGGCGCCGAGCCGCTGCCCGCGGCCCGGGTGGAGTGCCGGATCGGCTCCGGCGGCGGCGAGTGGCTGCACGTCGAGTCGACCGTCGACCGGTACCGCGACGGCCTGATCCTGAACAGCCGCGACGTCACCGAACGGGTCATGCTGCAGGCCCAGTTGCAGCACAACGCGTTCCACGACCCGCTCACCGACCTGCCCAACCGGGCGCTGTTCACCCAGCGGCTGCGGGCCGCCCTGGCCGCCCGCGGCCCGCAGGACGAGGCGGGCTCCGGGGTCGCCGTGCTCTTCCTCGACCTGGACGGCTTCAAGGCGGTCAACGACACCGCCGGCCACCAGGTCGGCGACGAGCTGCTGGTCCAGGCGGCCCGCCGGCTCCAGGGCGCCGTCCGCTGCGGGGACACCGTGGCCCGCTTCGGCGGCGACGAGTTCGCCGCCCTGGTCTGCGGCCCGCTCGGCCGACTCCAGGTCCAGGAGCTCGCCGAACGGCTGCGCGCCGCGCTCTCCGAGCCCTACTGGATCGGCGGCAGCGAACTCAGCGTCGCCGCCAGCATCGGGATCGCCTTCGGCACCCCGGAACGCGGCCCGGCCGCCGACCCGCGCGCCGCCGCCGACGAGCTGATGCGCAACGCCGACCTCGCGATGTACCGCGCCAAGTCCGAGGGCAAGGGCCGGGTGATGCTCTACACCCCGGCCATGCGCGCCGATCTGGAGCGCCGCACCGAACTGGACGAACGGCTCCGCGCGGCCGTCCGCGAGGGCGGCTTCACCCTGCTGCACCAGCCCGTGGTGGACCTCAGCACCGGAGCGGTCACCGCCGTCGAGGCCCAGGCCCGCTGGCGCTCCGCACAGGGCCTGCTGCTCACCCCCGCCGAGTTCCTGCGCTCCACCGAGCCGGGCGACGCCGCCGCGCGGTTCTCCCGCTGGCTGGTCCGCGAGGCCGTGACCGCCGCCGCGCTGCGCCGGGGCCTGCCCGCCCGGGGCCGCGTCGTCCCGCCGCCGGTCCCGGTGTCGGTCCGGCTGTCGGCCGAGCGGCTGTGCGCACCCGGCCTCTACGAGGCGGTGGTCGCGGCCCTGCGGGACAGCGGGCTGCCCGGCGGCCAGCTGATCGTGGAGGTGGCCCGGACGGGCCCGGACGACCTGGCGGACGAGCTCGGCCGCCGGCTCGACGCGCTGCGCCGGCTCGGCGTCGGCACCGCGCTGGCCGGCTTCGGGGCCGGCCGGGGCTCGCTCGGGACGCTGGTCCGGCTCCCCTTCGACGGCCTCAAGCTGGACCGCTCGCTGGTCCAGGACCTGGGCGAGTCCGCCCTCGCCAGGACCCTCGCCGGGCACGCCCTGCGGCTCGGCCGGGACCTCGGGCTGGTCACCGCCGCCGAGGGCGTCGACCTGCCGCGCCAGGTGGCCGTGCTGCAGGAGCTGGGCTGCCGCCAGGTGCAGGGCTCGGCGTTCTCCGCGCCGCTGGACGAGATCCGGCTCCGGCGCGAGCTGGCCCGCCGCGCGTACCCGGTGCCGAGGCCGCTCGGCCCGCTGCCCGCGCGGCGCGCCTTCCTGGCCGCGGACACCCGGACGAGTGGCCGCGGCGAGGCCGCCGCAGGGCGTGCCGTGCCTCATCACAACGGCTCCGACCTGCCCGAACACCCGGCCGTGGCGGGTCCGGGAGCCGGTCCGCATGGCGAGACGGCCGTCCCACCTGCTTGACAGCCGACCCTTGACGGGAGGAAGGTCGTTGCCATGCGCACCCGAATTCTCGTACTTGGCGGGCGCGTCGGCTGAGCGGGCCCCGACCCGTTCGTGACAGACCGACGCGCCACCCCTCGCATGCCCTTGGGCACGAGGGGTTTTTTGTTGCACCGACGCTGTTCCACCACCGCAAGACCCCTGGCCCCGAGGCCCCGCGAAAGGGACGATTGGGGCAGAGCCGGCGATCGGCCCGCAAGCGGGACCCCACCCTCGACCCCCGGGGCCCGCAAACCACCGGGTCGGCCAGAACCGAGAAGAGACAGGCAGATGACCGAGCACGCCGCATCCCCCCGCCGCGGGGACACCCCGGCCGCCCACGCTCCCGCTCCTCAGCACGTCGTCGAGACCATGACCGGCGCCCAGTCGCTCATCCGCTCGCTGGAGGCCGTCGGTGCGGACACCGTCTTCGGCATCCCGGGCGGGGCCATCCTTCCCGCGTACGACCCGCTGATGGACTCCACCAAGGTGCGCCACATCCTGGTCCGTCACGAGCAGGGCGCCGGCCACGCCGCCACCGGCTACGCGCAGGCCACCGGCCGGGTCGGCGTCTGCATGGCGACCTCCGGTCCGGGCGCGACCAACCTGGTCACCCCGATCGCCGACGCGTACATGGACTCGGTGCCGATCGTCGCCATCACCGGCCAGGTCACCTCCAAGGCGATCGGCACGGACGCCTTCCAGGAGGCGGACATCTGCGGCATCACCATGCCGATCACCAAGCACAACTACCTGGTCACCGACCCGGCCGAGATCCCCCGGGTGATCGCCGAGGCGTTCCACATCGCTGCCACCGGCCGTCCCGGCCCGGTCCTGGTCGACATCGCCAAGGACGCCCTGCAGGCCACCACCACCTTCCGCTGGCCGGTCGAGACCTCGCTGCCCGGCTACCGCCCGGTGACCAAGCCGCACGCCAAGCAGATCCGCGAAGCGGCCAAGATGCTGGTCACCGCCAAGCGCCCGGTCCTGTACGTCGGCGGCGGCGTCATGAAGGCCGGCGCCACGGCCGAGCTGCGCATCCTGGCCGAGCTGACCGGCGCCCCGGTGGTCACCACCCTGATGGCGCTCGGCGCCTTCCCGGACAGCCACCCGCAGCACCTGGGCATGCCCGGCATGCACGGCTCCGTCCCGGCCGTCACCGCGCTCCAGAAGGCCGACCTGCTCTTCACCCTCGGCGCCCGCTTCGACGACCGGGTCACCGGCAAGCTGGACAGCTTCGCGCCGTACGCCAAGGTCGTCCACGCGGACATCGACCCGGCCGAGATCGGCAAGAACCGCCCGGCGGACGTGCCGATCGTCGGTGACGCCCGCGAGGTGCTGGCCGACCTGATCGTCGCCGTCCAGGCCGAGTTCGACGCCGGCCACAAGGGCGACTACGGCGACTGGTGGGAGCGGCTCGACGAGTGGAAGACCACCTACCCGGTCGGCTACGAGCCCGCGCCCGGCGGCCAGCTCTCCCCGCAGCAGGTGATCGAGCGGATCGGCCGGCTGGTCGGCCCGGACGCCGTCTACGCGGCGGGCGTCGGCCAGCACCAGATGTGGAGCTCGCAGTTCATCCGGTTCGAGAAGCCGGGCACCTGGCTCAACTCCGGCGGCGCCGGGACCATGGGCTACGCGGTGCCGGCCGCGATGGGCGCCAAGGCGGGCCGCCCGGAGGCCGCGGTCTGGGCGATCGACGGCGACGGCTGCTTCCAGATGACCAACCAGGAGCTGGTCACCTGCGCCCTGAACGACATCCCGATCAAGGTCGCGGTCATCAACAACGGCTCGCTGGGCATGGTCCGGCAGTGGCAGACGCTGTTCTACAACCAGCGCTACTCCAACACCGTGCTGCACGCCGGCCCCGGCCACGACGGCATCGAGCCGCCGGCCCAGGGCACCCGGATCCCCGACTTCGTCCTGCTCGCCGAGGCGATGGGCTGCGTCGGCCTGCGCTGCGAGCGCCCCGAGGACCTCGACGCGGTGATCAAGCAGGCGATGGAGATCAACGACCGCCCGGTGGTCATCGACTTCATCGTCCACCAGGACGCCATGGTCTGGCCGATGGTCGCGGCCGGCACCAGCAACGACGAGATCCAGTTCGCCCGCGGCGTCCGTCCCGACTTCGGCGACGACCTCGACTGAGCCCCTTCCGGAACGACCAAGGGAACCCACGACCCATGTCCAAGCACACCCTCTCCGTCCTGGTCGAGAACAAGCCCGGCGTGCTCGCCCGGATCGCCGCGCTGTTCTCCCGTCGGGGCTTCAACATCGACTCCCTCGCCGTCGGCCCGACCGAGCACCCGGACATCTCCCGGATGACCATCGTGGTCAACGTCGAGGACCTCCCGTTGGAACAGGTCACCAAGCAGCTCAACAAGCTCGTCAACGTGATAAAGATCGTCGAACTCGACCAGTCCGCTGCGATCCAGCGGGAACTGGTCCTGGTGAAGGTCCGCGCCGACAACGACACCCGGTCGCAGATCGTCGAGATCGTCCAGCTGTTCCGCGCCAAGACGGTCGACGTGTCCCCGGACGCGGTGACCATCGAGGCCACCGGCAGCTCGGACAAGCTGGAGGCCATGCTCCGGATGCTGGAGCCCTACGGCATCAAGGAGTTGGTCCAGTCCGGCCTGGTCGCCATCGGACGCGGCGCCCGTTCGATCACGGACCGCTCGCTGCGCGCCCTCGACCGCAGCGCCTAGGACCCGACCGGTCCTCGCCCTTCCGGGACGCGCCGCCGTCTCAAACCTTGAAGCACCGCCCCACCCCGACGCCGGATCCGCATACGGTAGGAACCACCGCAGACCCGGCAAACCACTCGCAAGGAGATGTGCCCCCGTGGCCGAGCTGTTCTACGAAGACGACGCCGACCTGTCCATCATCCAGGGCCGCAAGGTCGCGGTCATCGGCTACGGCAGCCAGGGCCACGCCCACGCGCTGTCCCTGCGCGACTCGGGCGCGGACGTCCGGGTCGGCCTGAAGCCGGAGTCGAAGTCCCGCGCCAAGGCCGAGGAGGCCGGCCTGCGCGTGGTCACCCCCGCTGAGGCCGCGGCCGAGGCCGACGTCATCATGATCCTGGTCCCGGACCCGATCCAGTCGGACGTCTACGAGGCCGACATCGCCCCGCACCTGAAGGCCGGCGACGCCCTGTTCTTCGGCCACGGCCTGAACATCCGCTTCGGCTTCATCAAGCCCCCGGCCGACGTCGACGTCTGCATGGTCGCCCCGAAGGGCCCGGGCCACCTGGTCCGCCGCCAGTACGAGGAGGGCCGCGGCGTCCCCGCGATCGTCGCCGTCGAGCAGGACGCCTCCGGCAAGGCCTTCGACCTGGCGCTGTCCTACGCCAAGGGCCTCGGCGCCACCAAGGCCGGCGTCATCAAGACCACCTTCACCGAGGAGACCGAGACCGACCTGTTCGGTGAGCAGGCCGTCCTCTGCGGTGGCACCGCCGCCCTGGTGAAGGCCGGTTTCGAGACCCTGGTCGAGGCCGGCTACCAGCCGGAGATCGCCTACTTCGAGTGCCTGCACGAGCTGAAGCTCATCGTCGACCTGATGTACGAGGGCGGCCTGGAGAAGATGCGCTGGTCCGTCTCCGAGACTGCCGAGTGGGGCGACTACGTCACCGGCCCGCGGATCATCACCGCCGACACCAAGGCCGAGATGAAGAAGGTCCTCACCGAGATCCAGGACGGCACCTTCGCCAACACCTGGATCGCCGAGTACAAGGCCGGTCTGCCCAAGTACAACGAGTACAAGAAGGCCGACGAGGACCACCTGCTGGAGACCACCGGCAAGAAGCTCCGCAAGCTGATGAGCTGGGTCAAGGAAGAGGCGTAAGGCCTCGGGGGAGCCCTCGCGGGTTTGTATCCCCCTTGTACAACAAGGCGGCTCCCGTCCGGGTGATTTTGCCGGACGGGAGCAGCCTGTTACCCAGCCCGTCGATACACTTCCGAGTGCGCGTCAGGCCCACAGCGTCGTGCGTCTAGCTACGCGGCATGCCACCTTCCCCCCGCCCGGCAAGGCCACCCTCGTGCCCGGATCCGGGGAGAACCGGACAGTTAAGGACACACTGTCGTGAGCGCTGCTACAACTGTGAAATCTGGCGTAGTACTGATCGCCGAAGAGCTGTCGCCCGCCACCGTCGACGCCCTCGGGCCGGACTTCGAGATCCGGCACTGCAACGGTGCGGACCGCACCGAACTGCTGACCGCCATCGCGGACGTGGACGCCGTCCTGGTCCGCTCCGCCACCAAGGTCGACGCCGAGGCGCTGGCCGCGGCCCGCAAGCTCAAGGTGGTCGCCCGCGCCGGCGTCGGCCTCGACAACGTGGACGTCTCCGCCGCCACCAAGGCCGGCGTCATGGTCGTGAACGCGCCGACCTCCAACATCGTCACCGCCGCCGAACTCGCCTGCGGCCTGCTGATCTCCGTCGCCCGCAACATCGCGCCGGCCAACGCCGCGCTCAAGGGCGGCGAGTGGAAGCGCAACAAGTACACCGGCGTCGAGCTCAGCGAGAAGGTCCTCGGCGTCGTCGGCCTCGGCCGGATCGGCGTGCTGGTCGCCCAGCGGATGTCCGCGTTCGGCATGAAGATCGTCGCGTACGACCCCTACATCCAGGCCGCCCGCGCCGCGCAGATGGGCGTCAAGCTGGTCTCGCTGGAGGAGCTGCTGGAGGTCTCGGACTTCATCACCGTCCACCTCCCGAAGACCCCGGAGACCATCGGTCTGATCGGCGACGAGGCGCTGCACAAGGTCAAGCCGACCGTCCGGATCGTCAACGCCGCCCGCGGCGGCATCGTCGACGAGGCGGCGCTGCTCAGTGCCCTGCGCGACGGCCGGGTGGCCGGCGCCGGCCTGGACGTGTACGCCAAGGAGCCGTGCACCGACTCGCCGCTGTTCGCCCTCGACAACGTGGTGGCCACCCCGCACCTGGGCGCCTCCACCGACGAGGCCCAGGAGAAGGCCGGCATCGCCGTCGCCAGGTCGGTCCGGCTGGCGCTGGCCGGCGAGCTGGTGCCGGACGCGGTCAACGTCCAGGGCGGCGTGATCGCCGAGGACGTCCGGCCGGGCCTGCCGCTGGCCGAGAAGCTCGGCCGGATCTTCACCGCGCTGGCCGGCGAGGTCGCCGTCCGGCTCGACGTCGAGGTGCGCGGCGAGATCACCCAGCACGACGTCAAGGTGCTCGAACTGTCCGCCCTCAAGGGTGTGTTCGAGGACGTCGTGGCGGAGACGGTGTCCTACGTCAACGCCCCGCTGTTCGCCCAGGAGCGCGGTGTCGAGGTGCGGCTGACCACCTCCAGCGAGAGCCCCGAGCACCGCAACGTCATCACCGTGCGCGGCACCCTGGCGGACGGCGAGGAGATCGCCATCTCCGGCACGCTGGCCGGCCCCAAGCAGGTCCAGAAGATCGTCGGCGTGGACGCCTTCGACGTGGACGTCGCGCTCACCGACCACATGGCCTTCTTCAAGTACGAGGACCGGCCCGGCGTGGTCGGCGTGCTCGGCCGCCACCTCGGTGACGCGCCGGCATCAACATCGCCGGCATGCAGGTCGCCCGCGACGGCAGCGGCGCGCTCGCCTCCCTCACGGTGGACAGCGAGATCCCGCAGGAGGTGCTGTCGGCGATCGCGGCCGAGATCGGCGCCCGCTTCGCCCGCTCGGTCGACCTCGGCGCCTGAGCCCCGCACCACCCCGCACCACCCCGCACCACCCCTGACCAGGGCCCGGACTGCCGTTCGCACGGCGGTCCGGGCCCTGGCGCGTTCCTCCGGGTGAGGGCCGTCTCAGATAGTAGGAAATCCAAGTATTCGTGCAGACACGGCTGGGCGCGGGTCGTACCGTGGAGTCAGCCGCACGGTGTGCCGCCCCTGTAGCCAGGGCGTCCGGCCCGTGCGCGCGTCCGCACCCGAAGGGCGGGAGACCCCTGCCCGGTGTACCTACCCCCCTCCTCCCCACCCCGCCGCG